>NZ_JBSFZS010000001.1:0-175573 GCF_053600395.1 Streptomyces sp. NPDC005070
CGGCCACCGCGGCGGCGGTCGGCATCGACGCCGGGATCGCCTCTCTGGTGACCCTGTCCACCGGTGAGAAGATCGCCAATCCGGGGCACGAGCGCGGTGACCGTGCCCGGCTGGCCCGTGCACAGCGTGAACTCGCCCGCAAGGCCAGGGGCTCGGCGAACCGGGAGAAGGCCCGCCGTAAGGTCGGCCGCGTTCACGTGCGGATCGCCGACCGGCGCCGCGATTTTTTGCACAAGCTGTCGACTCGTCTCGTCCGCGAGAATCAAACGGTCGTGATCGAGGACCTCTCCGTCCGCAACCTGCTGAAGAACGGCAGGCTCGCGCGCGCCATCTCGGATGCGTCGTGGGCGGAGTTCCGCATGATGCTGGAGTACAAGTGCGCCTGGTACGGGCGCGACCTCGTGGTGATCGACCGTTGGTTTCCCAGCAGCAGGCTGTGCGGGGCCTGCAAAACGATCGCGGCGAAGATGCCGCTCAACGTCCGCGAGTGGACATGCGGCTGCGGCGCCCTGCATGACCGCGACGTGAACGCGGCACGCAACATTCTGGCCGCCGGGCTGGCGGTGTCTGCCTGTGGAGACGGTGTAAGACCTCAACGGGAGTCCTCCCGGACGGGGCAGTCGTCGCTGAAGCAGGAAACCCGGCGGGCGACCGCTGGAATCCCCCGCCTTTAGGCGGGGGAGGAAGTCAAGAGTTCTCCAGGGCGGGGATGATGGTGAACGGCTTCGGCGTCAGGCCCGCGACACAGCGGGTGTCGGGCGCGGTGGGACGCGTGAGGAACGAGGTCAGGACGCTCGCCGCGCACGGTGACTGGGGGACCACCCAGTGGCCGATTCCGGGGATCCGCACCGTCGTCGAGCGGGACAGCGTGCGGGCCGCGTACGCGCCCCAGCGGGCCCCCGTCTTGGCGTCGAAGGTTCCCGACAGTACGAGTGACGGCACGTTGCTCACGGTCGTCACCCGCTGGACCGGGGTGCGGTCCGGGACGTTCCAGACGCGGCACGCCTCGTGCTGGAAGGGGAGCTGGGGTGCCTGGGCGAGCACCGAGTCGGGCCACCCGGGGAAGGCCCGTCGGCCGGCCGCCAGCAGGGCGGCCTGCGAATGGCCCGGCACCCATTCGCTGCAGGCCACGGACTGCGTGAGGCCGTGCGCGAACTCGCCGATGACGGGTGTGGCGCCGGCGGCGCGGGCCCCCGCGAAGCGCTGCGGATCGCCGTGGGCGAGTTCGTCGAGCGCCGCGGGCACGTCGACGGCCGGCACGGCGTTGCCGACCAGCAGATTGACGAGCGCGCCCCCGTCGAGGACGACCTTGACCGGCGCACCTCCGGCGGGAGGCTGTGCCGTCACCGTCAGGGGGTGTGCCTCGAGCCGCCTGACCTGCTGGGTCAGCGTGCGCGAGAGGTCCGGGTAGCGGTTCCTGCACGCCGGCTGGGCCGCGCAGGCGGCGAAGATGGTGTTGATCCCTTCCTGTGCGCTGTCCCAGGTCCACGGCAGACTGACGATCTGGGGAGGTACGACCGAGTCGATCGCCAGCGAACGGATCCCCTGGGGGTGGCGGCGGAGGTAGGTGAGACCCAGGTCCGTGCCGTACGAGTACCCGTACACGTTCCACCGGTGGATGCCGAGCGCCTTGCGCAGGTCGGCGAAGTCGGCCGCGTTCTCGGTGGTGTTGTAGGCGCTCAGCTCGATGCCCTCGCCCGCGAGACGGTTCCGGCACTGCCTGGTCGCGCGCACCAGGCGCCGTCCGGTCGAGGGTGCGTCGTAGCGCAGTCCGACGGCCTCCGCGTTGAAGCGGTCGAGCTCCGGGCAGGCGAGGTTCGGCTGGGCGTAGAGCGTTCCGCGCTGGGTCATGACGATCAGATCGCGGTCCTGGTTCACGCCCGCGCCGATCACGAACGGCATGTCGCCGAACGCGTCGCCCCCGGGACCGCCGGCCATGAAGACGACCGGATCCGCGCCCGGCTTCGGCGAGACGGCTGGGATGATCGCGACGGCCAGTCGGATCGTCCGCCCGCCCGGGCGGGCGCGGTTCTCGGGAACCTCCAGGAACCCGCACCGTCCCGGGACCGGATCGGGCGTTTCCGGGCACGGGCCGGGCACGAATCGTGCGGGTGCTCCAGGCCGGGGCCCGCTCGCGGGGGCCGTCGCGGCGTGGCCGGGTGTCGGGGCGAGGACGCCGAGGAAGGCGAGGCCCGCGGCGGCGACGGCCACCCTGGTACGTGTCTGCCGGGAGCGTTGCCGCGCGGAACGGTACGGCGTCCGCACCGAAGCGCATCCGGAGCCGCTGTGGTGTTCTTCGCCCTCGCGACGGCCACCGTTCTCGCCCTCGCGACGGCCACCGTCCTCGCCCTCGCGACCGCCACTGCCATCGCCGTGCCCGGTGCCGCCGTTCCAGCTTCCACCGTCCCCGCCGTCGCCGATCCTGCCGCTGCCGTTCCTCGCGCTCCTGCCTTCGCCGCTCCCGCGAACGGTCGGCAGACAGCCCGTTCTGATGCGCTGTGCCCTCATGCGATCCCGTTTCTCTGACGTCCCCGGCCACGCCGATGTCGCGACGCGGGGCAGGGCTCCGCCCGACACCGCCTGCTGCGGGCGGGCACCACGTGGGCCAGCCTCGGTGCGTGGACAGACGTCCACCACTCAAGGGCTCCACTCGGAGCAGTCCTTGATCGAGTGATGCGTTCCCTCGCGCGCGGCCGCGGCGGAGCCGCCGCTCGGGGCGGAGACGCGGGTCGACGGCGGCTTCACCGGGTCCTTCTCGGTGACCACGGCACCGGCGGCGAGGAGCGTCGTGGCGCAGAGGCTGCCCCAGAGGGCGGCGGGTCCGTGGGGCGCGAGCGCGGTGATGACCGCGGGGGAGACGGCGAGGCCGAACCCGGTGGAGAGCTGGAAGCGAGCCAGGGCGCGTCCCAGGAGCCGGTCCGGGGCGAGCGCGGTGACGAGCGCGGTGGCGCTGCCCGCGTAGATGATCTCGCCCACGGTGCAGACCACGGACACCGCGGCGACCGCCGGGGCACCCCAGCCGGGGCCCAGGGAAGCGGCCGCGAGGAAGCCGAGGTACGACACGGCCAGCACCACGCCGCCGAGCGCCAGAATCCTTCGCCGGGGAAAACGGGACAGGAACACGGTGACCGGAACCTGCAGAGCGACCACCAGCACCGTGTTGGCCACGAAGACGGCGGCAGACCAGACGGGGGACGCGTGCAATTGTGTCACCAGGATCAGCGGGAGCGCGATTTCGGGGACGTTGAGGCAGAAGACGTAGACGACGTTGGCGGCCAGCAGCGCGCCCGTCCGGGGTACGGGCTCACGCTTCCGGTCCTCGGCCGGAGCGGCCGCCGGACGCGCGTGAATGTGGACCGACCAGGCCAGGGTCGCCGCGACGAGATAGGCGAGGCCGGTGACGACCGCCAGCACGCGCAACGTCTCGATGCCGCCCGCCAGGCACGCGGTGGCGACGAGCCCGCCCGCGCCCAGCCCGGCGTTGCGCAGAGCCCGGCCCGCGGCGAGTGCGGCGTCGCGTTCCCGGCCGTCCGCGACTGTGGCCACGAGAGCGGCGTGCGCGGCCGGCCAGGCCTGATTGCCGATGCCGAGGAAGAGGGCCGCCGTCGCGAACAGCCAGGCGTACCCCGGCGAGTTGGCCAGGAGCAGTACGACACCGAGCACGCGCACGAGCATCGACGCCGCGACGACCGTGCTGCGTGCTCCGCGGTCCAGCCACCGGCCCACCGCGGGCATGCACAGCAGACCCGCGACGACACCGACCGTCATGGCGGTGCCCGTGACCGGTGCCGACAGCTTCGACACCTTCACCCCGTACAGGAGCAGAAAGGGGCGCAACAGGCCGGTGCCGAGAGCGTCCACGGCCAGCGCGAAGGCATAGCGGGGGCCTCCGGAGGCACGGACGAGCGCGCGGGACCAGGTCTTGTCTTTGATTGCCATGACGTCAAGAAGGGGCCGGGTCAGGGGTGTTGGACACGTGAGTTGACGGAGGTCGTCAACCGGCGAGGTTGTCGGCCGCCTCGTCGGGGATCCTGAGGAGATGACGTTGAGGATCGACATCGGCGGACTGCCGTACGAGCGCCTGCGGTTCGCCGCGTCACCGCTGGCCGAGCTGACGGCGATGCTGCATGTGCTGGCCGAACCCGGACATCATCCGCATCTGGCCGACTGGGCCGGCCAGGTGTGGGCCGCGATGCGGCCGGAACTGGCCGAGCGGCTGCGCGAGGCGGACTTCCTGTGGCGCTCCTCGCAGGCCGACTTCCTGCTTCCCGCCCGGCCCCGGCCGACCCTCGCCGAGGAACTGGACGACGTGGACCGGATCGACGACGAGACGTATGTGACCGCCGCTCTCGTCACCACGTGCGGCAGCAACCGGCTCTACTTCGGCGCGCCTTCACCGCTGACCGACGAGAGCGCGCGGGAGCGGGCGTTGGACGTGGCCCAGGCGCGCGGCGCCCGGCAGGAGGCCTTCGCGGAACGGCTGCTCGCCGATCCCGCCGCGGTACGGGCACGGGTGCGCGACACGCTCGAACGGTGTGCCGGGGCGTTCTTCGACGCGGCGTGGACGGATGCCGCCGTGCGGCTCGCCACCGATCTGCGCCTGAAGCACGACCTGTTGAGGCGCCAGGGGCTCGAGGCGACGCTCGCGTCGGTCTCCGGCGCGATCACCCTGGCGCCGGACGGCCGGTGCATCGTGGTGGACAAGGTCCAGGACAAGGCGACCACTGCCCGGGACACCGGAGTCACCTTCATTCCCAGTGTGTTCGGCAGCCCGCACCTGGCGGTAGTCCACGCGCCCGGCTGGCAACCCGTGGTGCAGTACCCGGTCGCCGAACCGCGTCCGGCGGAGCCTGTGTCACTGGAAACGGTCACCCTGCGACTGGAGGCGCTCGGTCATCCGGTGCGGCTCCGGCTACTGCGCACCCTGGCCCGTGGCCCGCACACCACCCGCGAACTGGCCCATGCCTGGGAACTCACACCCCCCGAGGTCTCCCGGCACCTGGCCGTCCTCCGGCGGGCCGGCCTGCTGACGTCCCGACGCCAGGGGCGCTATGTGCGCTACGCCCTCAACCTGCCCGATCTGACGGCGCTGGGAGCCGACTTGCTGGCGGCCGTACTGCGCTGAGCGGCTCCGGTGTCCGCCGGCAGGTGTCGTGCCGCCCCCGGGTGCACGGGCCCGTGGTCGGTACACCTACGATGCCCTCGCTCCTGCACAACCGACATAGAGGGGGAGTCGTGGCGATAGCACCGTTCAAGTCCGAGGACCTGCTGCCCGGCGAGGGAATCATCCTTCGCAAGAACGCCAACGCGGTCATCGACGTCCGGCAGGCCGGCCTG
Source organism: Streptomyces sp. NPDC005070 (assembly GCF_053600395.1). Taxonomy (NCBI): domain Bacteria; kingdom Bacillati; phylum Actinomycetota; class Actinomycetes; order Kitasatosporales; family Streptomycetaceae; genus Streptomyces; species Streptomyces sp. NPDC005070. Next base: position 5,338 of record NZ_JBSFZS010000001.1, read on the forward strand.
TCCCGTTTCGCGTTCGACGACCTCATGTGGCTCGTCGGCATGCGGAACAAGGAAGCCATCGGCGGCCGGCTGTATCTGACCAACTACCGCCTGGTTTTCACGTCCCATCGCTTCAACCGTGTGTGCGGTACGTTCAGCGTCTTCCTCCCGTGCATCGACGAGGTCCGGGATTCCTCGTTCGCGGCCACCCGGCAGGTCACCGTGCACACGGGGACCCAGGACTTCACCTTCGTCGTCTGGGGCATCCCGCGACTCCTCGACGCCGTCGACGAGTGCCGCGCCGAGTTCGACGACGCGTACGTGGCCGACCTGGCCGCGATGGTCCTGGCCGAGCCCTGGAAGCTGGGCGGAGGCTTCCGGATCGCCGCCCTCAACGAAGCCGTGAACGTCATGTTGAGCTCGCTGCGGCGAGGCGCAGGTGACTACTCCACCGCCGCGACCTCCGTGGCCAACCTCATCGACAGCAGGTTCAACGCGGCGGACGTGGCCGGGACCCTGCAAGCGGCCGAGCTGCTGATGCGCGCGGGCCAGGACCCCGCCGGACGGCAGCGGCAGGAGGGGGACCGCCGCTGAGAGTCGTTGACCGAGAACCTCGCGGTTCATCCTTGGTCAGCCCGGTCTGGGGCGCGCAGCGGGCACAGGCCACCGGGCATCTCGGGGAGCTGGAAGGAGTACCGGCCGAGCATGTTGACGTGGTGCCACACGAACGGGGAAAGGCGGGCGACGTCCTCCTCACGAACCTCGTGGCCGTCGGCGCGGAGCTGGGTGCCAGCGGGGTCCATGTACCGGGAGGTGGCCACCGGCAAGCCCGGCGCCCAGACCCTGGCACGATGGCGTGCACATCACCTGCTGCAGTCCGGAGTCGGCCCTGTTCTCGTATATCTACGGCGCACGTGGGGTTGTCTTCCCGCAGTCCGTCGCCGCCTCGGCGAGCGCGTGTATCAGTGGGGTCGCGCGGTCCGTGCGCCAGATCAGGGCCCACCGGACGGGCGGGGCATCGTGGAGGGTGAGGTGGACGACGTCGGTCTGCGCGTTGTAGCGCCGTCCCTCGTCGGGGACCGTGCAGATCGCGTCACCTGCCGCGACGAGGGCGAGGATCTCATAGAATGTGGAGACGGCCGGGCCGCGGCGGACAGGGCGTCCGGCCGGCGTGCGGGTGGGTAGGACGGCGGTCTCCCAGTAGGCGGGTATGGGGCCGTTCAGGCGCGGCACGATGTGGTCGCCGAGCACCTCCATGCTCACCGACTTCTGCCGGGCGAGCGGGTGATCCGCAGCCACCATCAGGTTGAGCGGTTCCTCGCGCAGCACCACGCCGACGGTCAGGTCCGGCTCGCGGACCGGCAGCCAGGTGGTCACCGCGTCGACCTTCCCGGCCCGCAAGGCTCCGAACGGATCGCTGAAGAACACTTCCCGGAACCGGAGTTCGGCGGACGGGTGTCGGGCCCGGAAGCGAGTCAGGACCGGGGCCATGTCGTGCATCTGTGCGCCCATGACCCCCAGCGTCAGAGTGCCGGCCGAGTGGCGGGCGACGGTGGCCACCTCCGCTATGGCTTCCTGGATGCCCTCGTATGCCGGCTTCAGCCGCTGGAGGAGTACCTCTCCGACGGGGGTCATCCGCACGTGGCGGCTGGTGCGCTCGAAGAGCTGGGCTCCGATGGCGCGTTCCTGCTTCTTGATCGCCTGGCTGACACGGGCCGGGGAGACATGCAGGCGTTCGGCGCTGCGGCCGAAGTGGAGCTCCTCCGCGAGCGTCAGGAAGATCTCTATGTCCCGCAGCTCCATCTTGTCCCCCGATTCCATCCCGGACCCCGGATTCGTGAACCTATGGGTTAACGACCATAGCAAGATCGGCTGTTGTTCCCCGGCTGCCCCGGTCCGCATGCTGGAGACCGGGCCGCGCGGCCTCCCGCAGGTGGCATGAGCCGGCGCGAGGTGGCAGCGGGCCCGATCAATTCGGCCGACGGCCCGGAAGGCCCGCACCTCATTGGTGGTGGGGCCTCGCCGCCCCGTGGTCCGCCCGCCGAGCACGAACTCCTATGGAGAGATTCCCGCGTGACACCTGATCCGAGCACCGTCCATCCCCTGCCCGCCCACGAGCGGGTCGTCTTCCTCAAGCCACTGGTTGCCGGTACAAGCGTCGTGGTGGGTGACTTCACCTACTACGACGATCCCGACGGGGCGACCGGCTTCGCACAGTGCAATGTGCTGTACGCCTACGGTCCGGAGCGGCTGATCATCGGCAGGTACTGCGCGATCGCCACGGGCACCCGGTTCCTGATGGCGGGCGCGGACCACCCGTCGATGGGGGTGTCCACCTTCCCCTTCAGCCTGTTCGGCGGGGAGTGGACCGAGCAGACCCTTGACCTCGTCACCGGCATGCCCAGCCGCGGGGACACGGTGGTCGGCAACGACGTGTGGTTCGGATACGGGGCCACCGTGATGCCAGGGGTACGGATCGGTGACGGCGCAGTGGTCGCGGCCGGAGCGATGGTCACCGCCGACGTGCCGCCCTACACCATCGTGGGCGGGAACCCGGCCCGGACGATCAGACAGCGCTTCGACGACAGCGACATCGAACGGCTCGTGCGGGCCGCCTGGTGGGACTGGCCCGTCGAACTCGTAACCGCGCACGCCCGGACCATCATGGCCGGTTCCCCGCGGGACATCGAGCGCATCGCCACCGCCGAAGGTCTGGAGCAGCGGTGACGCCCCCGGCCATCGAGGAGTACACGGTGTCCGGTCGCGGCAGCGGCCCGTACGCGATCACCACCGGCCCGGACGGCGCGCTGTGGTTCACCATGGTGCACAGCGGCAGGATCGGCCGGCTGATCCCGGGACAGGAACCGACCAGTCGTCAACTCGCCCCGGACAGCGGTCCGACGGTCATCAGCAACGGGCCTGACGGAGCGTTGTGGTTCACGGAGTACCGGGCGCACCGGATCGGGCGGATCACGACGGCCGGCCGGGTGACGGAGTTCGCACTGCCGACCGCAAAGTGCGGGCCTTTCGGTATCGCCGCGGGGCCGGACGGCGCGCTGTGGTTCACTGAGACCGCCGCCAACCGCATCGGCCGTCTCACCACCGACGGAACGGTCACGGAGTACCCGCTGCCCCGCACCGGCGCATTTCCCTCCGCGATCGCCGCGGCCGGGGATGCGATGTGGTTCACACTGAACCAGGCCAACGCCATCGGTCGTGTCTGCATGGACGGCTCCGTTGCGGTCCACGAGCTACCCACCGAGGCGGCTGCTCCGGTGGGCATCGCCGTGAGCCCGGACGGAAGCGTCTGGTTCACCGAGATCGCGGCCGGTCAGATCGGTCGCCGAGCGCCCGACGGCCGGATCACCGAGTACCCCCTGCCCGACCGTTCGGCGCGGCCGCACGCCGTCACCACCGACGCCGACGGCACGGCGTGGTTCACCGAGTGGGGCGCCAACCGCGTCGGCTCGGTCACGTCCGACGGCAAAGTCACTGTCCACGAGCTACCCACCCCGGCCTCGGAGCCGCACGGGATCACGTGGGGCCCGGACGGCGCCTTGTGGACGGCTTTGGAGACGGGCGCACTGGCCCGCATCGAACCGACCACCACCAGAACCACCATCACTTCCAAGAACACCGAACAGAGGAACGCCTCATGAAATACGCCCTCGTGATCTTCGAGACGCATGCGTCACGCGCTCGGATCCAGGCGGACCGCGACGCCCACCGGAAGGCGTACGAGACCTGGATCGGCGAGCTCGCGGCAGCGGGCAAGCTGGCGGGCGGCGACGCCCTCGACACCGAGCGCCGGGGCCCCGTCACCGTACGCAAGACGTTGGACGGATCCGCGGTGGTGACCGAGGGTCCCGTGCACAGCGGCGAGGAGACCCTCGGCGGCTGGTTCGTGCTGGATGTGGCCGACCACGCCGAGGCCATCGCGCTGGCCCGCGGCTTCCCCACCCCGGAGACGCTCGAAATCCGCCCGATCCTCGACTCGGCCTGAGCAGCAGCACGCGGCCCTAGACGCTCTCTGCCCGGACATCCGGCCTGCCTGACCAGCACGACGTACCGGGTCCCGAGCGCTGTATCCCTTCACAGGAGTTGACTTGACACTGACATCGGTGAGCTACCGACCTCTGACCGACCCCACAGAGATCGATCTCTTCTGCCAGTTCTCCTACGTCCTCGACCACGAACTGACCGACGACTTCGCCAGCGGCTGCCGCCGCCCCGAGTGGACCTGGGTGGCCCTGGACGGCGACCGTCTCCTTGCCCGGCTCGCCTGGTGGACGACCCCGGGCGGTGACGTCCCGCTGCAGTTCGATTTCTTCGACATCGACGACACGCTGCCCCGGGCCGACCGCGACGAGATCGGCCTGCGGCTGTTCGAGACGGCGACGGCGACCGTCTTCCCGGCGGGCGCGAAGCTGCCGGAGTACGGCCGCTTCGTCCCGTCCGACTGGCACGAGGACCCCGAGGCCCGCGAAGTGGTCGACTCCCGCATACGCGTGCTGAAGAGCACGGGCGCACGGCTGCTGGTCGAACGGCTGCGGCTGCAGTGGACCCCGTCGTCCCTGCTCCCGGAATCCAGGGGGCGTCTCGTCTTCCGCCCGGTGGCCGACCGTGAGGACCTCCTCGCCCTCATGGCCCAGGTTATGGAGGGCACCCTCGACGCCCACGGCCAGGCGGACCTGGCATCCGGACTGAGCCCGCGCGAGGCGGCGGAACAGCACTACGACGGCGAGTTCGCCGGGTTCAAGAGCCCGCACGAGTGGTGGCGCATCGCCGAACTCCCCGACGGGGGCAGGCCGGTGGGCTTCGTGGTCCCCGCCCGCAACAGCTACCACCCGATCATCGCCTACATCGGAGTCCTTCCCGGCCACCGCGGTAACGGCTACATCGACGACATCCTTGCCGAGGGCACCCGTATCCTGGCCGCCGAGGGCGTCGACCGGATCAGGGCCTCGACGGACCTCGGCAACATCCCCATGGCGAAGTCCTTCGCCCGCGCCGGATACGTCAACTTCGAACGTTCCCTCAACCTGGTCTGGGACTGAACTGCCGCGGGTCTGACCCGTGATGCGGATCAGACTCCTGCCCGAAGGCCGTCACGGACTCGGCATCTGACCACGGTCTCCGGTTCTATGCATGACAGCTTCTCGGGATTGTGTACCGCGTGAACCTCAGTGATGAGGCCGTCGTCGATGCGCCTAGTCACGGTCGTGGCGATCGCGCCGGTGAACTGGACCATCAGGGGGGCCGGTCGCCAGTGACCGCCCGGTTCTCGTATAGGGCAAGTGGCGTCGGTACGTATTTCCCTGTTCAGCAGCCTGATCCACCGTCCCGGTAAGCCGCACATTTGCCGCGACGATGGACCGCGCCAGCAAGGTCGATCACCGCGACTTCGCGCGTGAGATGTGCCTATTTACTGCGAGAGGCCCAGATAGTTCATCACTCTCCGCTGCATGCCCCTCTGTCGCTATGCGAGAACCGGGCCGAGTCCGATGCGAAGCGCAAGGCTGCCAACGACGAGTGTTACGGGCAGATTCGCGAGGTAGCTGCGACGCGGAAGGCCGTGGCGCAGAAGAGTCCGATCATGCCCGCGCAGATGAAGGACCTTACCCGCCTCATGGAGCAGCTGGGCACGGAGCGGTTCGACGCCGAGTATGTCAAGGCCGCAAGGGCACCACGATCAGGCCAAGGGCCCCCAGAGAACGGACCGCCACAGCCTCGAAGCGGCTGGCCAAGGCTGCGCTACCAGTGGTACCGCTCCGGCACCGCGATCACCGGCGCGACGAAGAGCACGTACACGCTGACGGCGTCCGGCAAGGACAAGATGATGACCGTCAAGGTGACTGCCAAGAAGGCCGGCTACACCAGCGGCACCGCCACCAGCACGGCGGTCCGCGTCAGCTCACCATCAGGCGCCCTTGAGGCCCGGCCGCCCGTCCGGGACCGGGCCTCAAGCACGTTCACCGCAGGTCACGGCGATCCGGAAAGTCCGTGAACGCCCTCCGGCCGTGCGTGACCGGCTGCGCACCGGTGGATTGCGCGCGCTCTTCCAGATCCGCGCGGGACCAGCCCGGCGCCCAGCTCGCCGACCCCGGAGCGGTCACCGGGTCCCGGCGCGGCCGGGCGGGTACTGCGGACACAGGCGCCTGTAGGGCGTGTCCCCGACGTGTCGTCTCCATTCCTGGTGCGTGAGATTGCGGCCCGCCCTGCGGCACAGTTCGTCGGCCCATCGCCGGGGTACGGGGATGATCCTGGCGGCCCTGTCCCAGGAGGCGGTGGCGAGGAGCGTGCCGTCCGGGCTGAACGCCACGGAGGTGACCCAGCCGTCCGTGGCGCCGAGTGTGGTGACGAGGTGTCCGTCTCCGACGTCGAAGAGGCGTGCCGGTGCCGTACGGTCCCGGCTCCCGATCGCGACCGTGCCGCCGTCCGGGCTGAATGCCACGGCCGTCACCGGGTCGTTCTGCTTCGCGAGGGTGCGGACGACGGAGTGGGCCGCGATGTCCCACAGGCGTGTGGTGCCGTCGTTCGCGACGGTGGCCAGGGTCTTTGCGTCAGGGCTGAACGCCACCCCGTTGACGATGGCGCCGACGTCGAAGCGCGCGGTCGTGCGGTGAGTCCGCAGGTCCCACAGGCGGGCCGTTCCGTCGGTGGACGCCGTCGCCAGCGTCCTCCCGTCGGAGCTGAACCGCACGCCGTCCACCCAGCCGTCGTGGCCGTACAGGGTGCCGACGCAGCGGTGGGTGCGGGTGTCCCACAACCGCGCGGTGCCGTCGGTGGAGGCGGTCGCGAGCGTCTTCCCGTCGGGGCTGAAGGCCACCGAGTCCACGGCGCCGACATGCCCTCGCAGGGTGGCGAGGGCGCGGTGGGTGCGGGTGTCCCAGAGGCGCGTACGGCCCTCTTCGTCCCCGGTAGCCAGCACGGGGTCACGGGGGCTGAAGCCCACCGCGAGCACGTGTGGCCCATGGTGGAGCACGGCGGTCGTACGGCCGCTGTCCGCGTCCCACAGCCGTACGGTGCCGTCCCTGCTCCCGGTCGTCAGCGTGCGGCCGTCGGGGCCGAACGCCACGGCATCCAGGTAGCCGCTGTGGCCCGTCAGTTCCCTGACCGCTCGCCGGACCGAGATGCCCCACACCCGTGCGGTTCCGTCCGAGGAGGCCGTGGCGACGGACTTCCCGTCCGGACCGAAGGCCACCGCGTTGACGGCGTCCGTATGGCCCTCCAGGACGGAGCCCTTACGGGTGCGCAGGTCCCACAGCCGGGCGGTGCCGTCCCGGCTTCCGGTCGCCAGCGTGCGGCCGTCGGGGCTGAACGCCACCGAGCTCACCACCCGTGTATGTCCGTGCAGCGTGGCCGAGGAACGCCGTGTACGCACGTCCCACAGGCGGGATGTGCCGTCCGCGGAGCCCGCCGCCAGCGTCCTCCCGTCGGGACTGAACGCCACGGAGAACACCTCCCTCCCGTGACCGCTCAGGACGGCGGTGCTCCTGTGGCTGCGCAGGTCCCACAGCCGGGCCGTGTCGTCCCAACTGCCGGTCGCCAGCGTGCGGCCGTCGGGACTGAACGCCACCGAGCCCACTCTGCCGGAGTGCCCGGTCAGGGTGGCGAGCGGCCGGCCCGTACGGGATTCCCACAGCCGGGTGGTGCCGCTCTCCGAACCGGTGGCCAGGGTCCTGCCGTCGCGGCCGAACGCGACGGAGGTGACCGGGCCCGCGTGCTCCGTCAGCCGGATGACGCTCTCACCGGTGCGCACGTTCCAGAGGCGGGCGGTGCCGTCGAGGGAGCCCGTGGCCAAGGTCTTCCCGTCGGGGCTGAAGGCCACGGAGGTGACCTCGCGGGTGTGCCCGGTGAGAACCGTCGCCTTCCCGTCGTGGTCGGCACGCCACAGTCGGACGGTGTGGTCCCTGCCGCCGGTGGCCACCGCGCGGCCGTCGGGGCTGTACGCCACCGCCGTGACCCCGCCCGTGTGGCCGATCAGCGGCCGAACAGGGTGCACGGGCGCCGCCAGGGCGCCCTGCGCGCTCGCGGTGGTCGTCGCGTCCGACCGGAGACGCAGCCCGGCCAGGGCCAGGAGGCCGGCCAGCTCGGGCCGGGTCGCGAGTGCCGCGCGGGAGTCCGCCGCGAGACTGCTCGCTCTGGCGGTGCGGCTCTGGTCGTCGGCCGTCCTGCGCTCCGCCTCGGCCGTCCGGCGTTCCGTCTCGGCGGACCGCCACTGCCAGCCGGCCAGCAGTGTGGCGGTCAGCGCGGAGACGACCAGCATCGCGAGGACCGCGGTGAGACGCCGTAAGCGCCGATTGCTGCGCAGCGCGGCTTCGGCCCGCGCCGTCGCCGCCTGGATCTCGGCCCGGGCCGCCGTCTCACTCTCCGCCAGGAACATGCTCTCCAGCGGATTGAGGTCGGCGCGCCGCCCCTGCGCCATGTCCGCGGCACGGACGAGCCGGTGGCCGCGGTACAGGCTCCCCGGATCGCGTCCGAGAGCCTGCCAGGAATCGGCGGCGGCCGTGAGGTCGCGGTGCGCCCGCAGCCAGTCGCGGTCCTCGGCGAGCCAGCCCCGCAGCAGGTCCCAGGCCCGTACAAGCGCCTCGTGCGTGATCTGGACGACCCCGTCGTCGGCGGTGACCAGGCGTTTGTCCACCAGCCGTTCCAGAGCGACCCGAGCCGGACCGCCTTCGTGGGCCAGCTCGTCCTCGCGGACCCTGCGGCGCACCGCCTCACCGCCCTCGTCCACCGCGACCAGCCGGAGCAGCAGCCGCCGGGCCGCCTGCCGCTGGTCGGGGTCGAGGGCGTCGTACGTCCCCTGGGCCGTGTTGGCCACCGCGTCCCGGATGCCACCGGACGCCCGGTAGCCGGCCAGGGTCATACGGTTGCCGTCGCCCTGAGCCCAGGTCGCCCGCAGAGCGTGCGCCAGCAGCGGAAGGGACCCGGCGTCGTGACCGCCGCCCTGAACACCCAGGTCCCGCAGCAGGGTTTCCACCAGGCCCGGTTCGAGATCCAGGCCCGCGGTGCGCGCCGGGCCCACGACCGCCTCGCGCAGATCCGGCTCGCTCATCGGCCCCAGGACGAGACTGCCCGAGCCGGCCGCTCCAGCGAGTCCCGGGACGGCGATGCAGCGGTGGAAGTAGTCCGCGCGCACGGCCAGTACCACCGGGGCCGGCCCGCGGCCGCCCGCCTCGCCGGCGGCCCGTTCGATGAGCCGGGCCACGAAGCGACGCCGTTCCTCATGATCGGCGCACTGGGTGAAGATCTCCTCGAACTGGTCCACGATCAGCACTGGTTGACCGGTCCGGCCGTTCTCGTCCTCCGGCGGCCGATCGAGCCCGTCCAGCCGCCGCAGCGCCTCCAGCGGGTGCGGGCCGGGGGTGATACGCAGCGCCGTCGAGGCACCGGTGCCGTACGGGGACAGCTCTCCTCGGCGCAGCGCCGGGACCAGACCGGCGCTCAGCAGGGAGGACTTGCCGGCCCCCGACGCTCCGGTGACGAACAGCGGCGGTCCGCCGTCGAGGCGGTTCTTCAGGAGACTGAGAAGTTCCTCGACCTGGGCGGTGCGGCCGAAGAACCAGGCGGCGGTGTCCTCGGTGAACGCGTGCAGTCCCGGATAGGGGCATCGTTCGTCGACGCGACCTCGAGTGGCGCCGGATCCACGGTCGGAACCGGAGGGGCGGGCCAGCAGGCTCTTCAGCGCCAGGTAGTCGCCGAGCAGGTTTTCCGCTCGGTTCTGCCTCTCCCTTCGGTCGATCTTCAACCGGGCCAGGCACGTGCTGACGTACGCGTCGAACAGGGCGCGGTCAGGAACCCTGGTGCCCCGGCCGTTCTCGAGGTCGGAGATGGTCGAACCGGCCGAGTCGGTCCCGCGGGCGAGAGCCTTCTGGGTCAGGCCGGCTTCGCCGCGCAGTTCGCTCAGCCGCTGCCCCAGCAAGGCCCGGCGCAGGTTCACCTCGTCGCTCCCGTCCTGGGCCGGCGTCATCCGCTCACCCGGCGGCGAGAGCTCCGGTGAACTCCGGAGTCAACGGGCCGAAACCGCCTCCGGCCTGGGCGTTCACCCGGTGATTCCGGACTCGACCGCCACGGGGGACGGACCTCCCCGCTCCGGGGCAGGCTGGTCCCGGCCGAGCTCCCCCGATCGAGCAGGGGCGTTCGGCCGGCCGGAACACCAACACTCACTCTCTGCCTCCCCGTCGCTCACGCGATGTCGTCAGGAGCGTATGCGCCCGCCCCGCACAGGGGTCTCGGTTCGCCACAAAAAGGGCTTCGCGTGCTCCTTTGCACCGCCTTCTCCGCGGCGACCGGCAACCGCCGCCAACGAAAGGATCACGATGAACAACGGAACGAACGACCGGGTGAACGAGGACGCCGCATCCGGTAAGGGCCGCGGCCAGGACGACGGCCCCACCGCCCAGCGCCTCGGTCGCACGGCCCTGTTCGGCCTGGTGCGCGGGATCGCCACCGCGACCGGTTCGGCGCTGATCGCCGGGATCACGTGGTGGACGCGGGACCATTGACCTCCTGCGGTGGGTCCGCGCGCCCCGCGTGGACCCACCGCCCTCCGGGGCAGGCGTCCGTCAACGCGGCGGCGTGGCCCCGCCCCGGCCGACGGTGTGACCGTCGAACCAGGCCTGGGCCGCCGCGCGTTCGGCCTGGGTCGGCTTCGGGTTCAGCCGGTCCGGGTCGCGGATCAGGAGGTGATCGCGGGCGGCCTGCAGTCCGATGGCGCGGGCCTCCGGCGACAGGCCGGGGTGGTCGGCGACCTCCATGGCTCGCTGCCACCAGCTCCGGTTGTGGGGGCTGATGGAGTAGTGCCACAGCGGCTGTTCGGGGTCGGCGACACCGATCAGTACCCGGCGCAGGACGTGGCCGTTGATGCCCGGGGTGCCGAGCAGTCGGTCGGCCACGAGCAGCGGATGCTCCTCGTCGAGGCGGGCCCGGACCAGGACCCAGGTCATCAACTGGCCCACGTCGTGGGAGGGTGAGGTGACGACGTCCCACAGTTCGGCGGCCTTGGCCTCGTCGGGGGCGCCGAGGTGGGTGAGCAGCCGCACCTGGTTCTTCCACACCGGCCGGGCTCCGTTCCACCAGGAGACCAGCTTTCCCGCGGCCGGATGGTCCAGGTCGAGGGCGAGGCAGGTCAAGGTGACGAGCGGGTGGCGCCACTCGGTGTACGTGGTCCGGTAGGTCTTGGTGAGGTCCTTGAGCCGGCGCGGCAGCAGCGCCTCGACGTCGGCCTCCGTGGCCTTGCCGTGGGCGAGGAGGAGTTCGAGGCAGAAGCCGAGTCCCTGCAGACCGGTGGCCGGGTCGGCCACCCGCTCCCGCAACCAGCGCACATCGGTGTCGGTGAGCGTCCGGTACCGGTGCCACACGCGGCTCAACGCCCCCTCGGAGGCGGTGAGATCGGTGCCGGTGCCGGACAAGAGCTCGTCCCGCACGGCCTCGTAGCGCTCCACGGCGGTCAGCACCTCGGCGGTGTCGGTGCCGACGGGCACGGAACCGCCGGGCCGCAGCGCCTCCTCCCGTACGAGATCCACCTGGTCGTGGGCGGCGGCCGCCGCGAGGACGCGCAGGGTGTGGGGGAGCCGTTCGTCCGTGCCGAAGCGGACCGCCGCGAGCGCTGCGTAGGACAGGCCGGCGTGATGGTCCGTCCCCGTCTCCCGGCGCCAGTCGGCCGTGACGGCCCCGATCAGCGCGTCGTACAAGCCGCGCAGGGAAGTCTCCGGGGCAGCGGACGTGGTGAGCTCCGCCGCGAGGTCGGCCGCGGCCCGTACCGCGTCGGGCTCGCGGAGCGACCGGTGCAGCGCCAGCCAGGAGTAGACCGAAGGGCGGTCGCCCGCGAGCGCGCACTCCCGCACCACGGCCAGGCCGCGCTCGGACGGCACCTGCCGCAGGACACCGGACGCGCCGGCGCCGAGGTCGGCGACCAGCTCCCACGCCTCCTCCCGGCCGTGGCGCAGCAACGCGTGGAGCAGTGCCCGCCAGGCACGCCACTCCGTCAGCGGCCCTTCACGCTCCAGCCGCCAGGCGGTCAGCAGCCGATCCGTCTCGTCGGCCGTGAGTTCGTCCCGCCGCTCCAGCGAGGCCACGAACCGCGTCGCGGCGGAGAGGTCCAGCGGGTCGCGCAGCCGTTCGTGGAGCCACGCGGCCTCGGCCGGTGACAGCGGCCGGTACCGGAGGGAGGGAGCGCCGCGGTCCACCGGTTCGTCCAGCGCCGCGAGGAACTGGCGCACGCCGTCGGGGTCTCCGGGACTGGGCAGGCCCGCCTCGTCCCGGGGGGTGATCCGGTCCAGCCGGAAGGCGCTCCTGGGCCCGCCGTCGACGACCCGGAAACCGGTCGGCCCCTCGCCGAGTCCGGCGGCGACGGCGGCGTGATCGCCGCCCCAGTGCAGCAGCAGCTCGCCCGTCAGGGAGCCGGAGCGGTCGAAGGCACGCCGGTGGGACTGCCAGTGCCAGTACGCGAAGGAGGCGGGGCCGCCGAGTCCGCTCGCCGCGAGGAGTTCCGCCGCGTCACCGTGGCCGTCGGACTGGGTGTAGCGGGCCCGGCTCGGCGGCGACAGCACGAAGAACCCGTCCCCTTCGAGCTCCTGCCACCACGCCTTGATCACGCCGAGGTCCGAGCGTCGCCGCGTCGTACGCTGCCCGGGCGGGGCGGTGTCGGGGCTGGTCACGTGCTGCTCCCTGGGGTTTCGGGATCCCTCCCGGACGGATCTTCCATCCGGGACTCACCCTGCCACAGGGCTCTGACACTCCCTTCCGCGCTCGGTCTGCCGGGCCTTCAACGGGTTTGCCTGTTTCAGTCGTTGTGCCGGTCCGTGCCTCCGGTCGTCGTCTGCCACGTGGCCGGCCGGGCTCAGTACCCGCTGATCCGGGCCACGAAGTACCCGGCGACGATCACCGAGCCCACGACGATGAAACTGAGCCAGACATAGGGGTGTTCCCACATCCCGCCATCGGGCTTCTCCTGGTGCGCTTCGGCGATGGAGCCCTCGACGGGCGGGGTCTCGCCTGGGGGTACGAGTGGATGTGTCATACCTCAACGGTCCGTCCGATGGAGGGGCGCCGCATCTTCGTGGCGGACCCGGGGCGGCCCCTTGCGCAAGTCGTTGACATGACCCTGCCCTGTAGCTAGCTTCACGGACAGTTCTCGTCCGCGCCCCCAGGTGCTCGCGGCCCAGGGGTCCCGTCCGTGCGTTCGCATCGCCAGGCGCCCCATCCGGACGCCGCGACAACGTTGTCCAACTCGACTTCCGCTCAAGTGTCGCGCCTCGCAGGAAGACAACGTTGTCAGTCTTCAGCTCCCGCTCCCGAGTAGAGGAGAAACCCCGTGACACGACTGTCGAGACCTCCCGGAACGGCCGCGATCGGCTTATTCGCGGCCGCGGCACTGGCCATGACCGGGCTGTGCGCACCCGCGTGGGCGGCCGGCGAAGCCGCGCTCGTCGCGTCGCCTGCCACCGTGGTCAACCCGTTCATCGGCACGTCGAACGAGGCCAACGACTTTCCCGGGGCCGATGTGCCGTTCGGCATGGTGCAGTGGAGCCCCGACACGACGTCGCGGCCCCCCGGTGGCGGCTACGAGTACAACGACTCGTCCATCACCGGCTTCAGCCTCACCCACATCGCCGGTCCCGGCTGCGGCGCGGCCGGCGACGTACCGGTGCTGCCCACGGTCGGCACGGTCAACACCGGCGCCACGGACGCGTTCTCGCACGCCAACGAGTCGGCGTCCGCGGGTTCGTACAAGGTCGCGCTCAACAACCAGGTGACCACCGAACTGACCACCACGACACGCAGCGGGATGGCACGCTTCACGTTCCCCTCGACCAGCCAGGCCAACCTGATCTTCAAACTCACGGGCAGTCAGAACGGCGCCTCGTCGACGCAGTTCACCAAGGTCTCGAACACCGAGGTGAGCGGACAGGTCACCAGCGGGCGCTTCTGCGGCGCGGGCAACACGTACACCGTGTACTTCGACATGGTCTTCGACCAGCCGTTCGCCTCGCAGGGAAGCTCGGTCGCCAAGACGTCGGCCGCCACCCCCGCCAAGCCCCGCACGGCGTCCAAGAACGCGGCCGAGAAGCCCAACAAGCCCGTGCTCCACGGCAGGATGCCCACCGCCGCGGCCCCGAAGACCGCCAAGGACAGCGCCTCACCGGAAGCCGCCGCCTCGAACGGCTACGTCACCTTCAACACCACGAGCAACCCGGTGGTGCAGGCCAAGGTCGGCGTCTCCTACGTCTCGGTGGCCAACGCGGCGGCCAACCGGGCCGCGGAGAACACGGGGTGGGACTTCAACGCGACCCGCACCGCCGCCCAGGACGCCTGGAACAGCGCACTGGGCAAGATACAGATCGCGGGCGGAACAGCCGCACAGCAACAGACCTTCTACACCGCGCTCTACCACTCGCTGCTGCACCCGAACGTCATCAGCGACACCAACGGCCAGTACTACGGATTCGACGGCAGGACCCACACCGTGGACGCCGGCCACAAGGCGGCCTACGCGAACTACTCCGGCTGGGACATCTACCGTTCGCAGGCACAGCTCGAGGCCCTGGTGGCGCCCCAAGTCGCCTCGGACACGGCACAGTCGATGGTCGACGACTACGCCCAGACCGGGATCTTCCCCAAGTGGTCGGAGAACAACGGCGAGTCCTACGTGATGGTCGGCGACCCGGCGGACGCCATCATCGCCGACTACTACGCCTTCGGCGCGCGGGACTTCGACACCGCGACCGCTCTCGCCGACATGGTCAGACAGGCGAGCACGACCAACAACGACCGACCGGGCCTCAACTACCTGAACTCACCCGGATACATGCCGCACGACGGCAGCTACGGCTGCTGCAACTTCTACGGCCCCGTGGCCACCACGCTGGAGTACAACACCGCCGACTTCGCGCTCTCCGCGATGGCCGGGGCGCTCGGCGACACCGGCAACCAGAAGACGTACGCGAATCGGGCCCAAGGCTGGCGCAACGTGCTCAACCCGGCCTCCGGCTTCGTCGAGCCGCGCAACGCGAGCGGCTCCTGGACCGGCGGCTTCGATCCCACCAGCGGCACCGACATGGTCGAGGCGGACTCCTGGATCTACACCGGGATGATTCCCTTCAACATCGCGGGCCTCGCGCGCGCCAAGGGCGGCAACACGGCGATGAGCCACTACCTGGACACCGTGCTGCGCAGCTACACGGGCGACAACGGCTACGCGTGGGTCGGCAACGAACCCAGCATCGAACTGCCGTGGGAGTACGACTACATCGGGCAGCCCTACAAGACCCAGGGCACCGTACGGGCGATCCAGCAGCAGATCTGGGCGAACACCCCCGGCGGGCTGGCCGACGGCAACGACGACCTCGGAGCGATGAGCGCGTGGTACGTGTGGTCCGCGCTCGGCATGTTCCCCGAGACTCCCGGAACCGCCGATCTCGCCCTCGGTTCCCCCCTGTTCACCCAGGCCGTGATCACGCTGCCGTCGGGCAGGACGCTGACGATCAATGGCAACGGTGCCGCCGACAACGCCCCCTACGTCCAGTCCGCGACGTGGAACGGCTCCGCCTGGAACAACGCCTACGCCCCCACGTCGGCGATCACCGCCGGCGGCACCCTGACCTACACGCTCGGCACCAGCGCCAACACCTCCTGGGCGACGGCCGCGTCCGCCGCCCCGCCCTCCTACGCCGGTGACACCACCGCCCCGGCCGCACCCCGAATCGGGCCCATCACCTCGGCGGTGGCGTCGAACCTGTGCGTGGACGACGCGAGTTCCTCCACCACCGACGGCAGCCACGTCCAGATCTGGACCTGCAACAGCACCTACGCCCAGGACTGGATCGTGGCCGGCGACGGAACGGTCCGGACCCTCGGCAAATGCCTGGACGTCGACCACAGCGGGACCACCAACGGCACCCTCATCCAGCTCTGGACGTGCAACGGCACCGGCGCCCAGCAATGGACCGCGGGCGCCAACGGCTCCCTGATCAACCCCCAGTCCAAGCTGTGCCTGGACGACCCCAACTCCACGACGACGACCGGCACCCAACTCCAGCTCTACACCTGCAACGGCACGGCCGCCCAGAACTGGAAACCGCCGGCCTGACCTACCGGCACGATCCCCCGGCACCGCCGAGCGACCCGGCGCGTGATGCCCGTATGCCCCGGCCACCTGGCCGGGACATACGGGCACGCGCACCAAGGACTCCCGACAAACGCACTGGGCTCGACCTGGTCGGAGGCCGGTGTCGTGCACGAGGCCGGCGAGTGGCGGTGCGGGACGCGGTCACCCGCGTCGTCGCACGCGAAAACCCGGCGACGTCGGCGATCGTCCCCGGGATACTGGTCGCCCATGGATGAGGTCGAAGTCGTCGTCGCCCATTCCGAGCGCGCCACTCTGCGCGTCGGCGACGTGTTCTTGAAGGTGGACGCCGATCAGGCGCGCATCGACATCGAGGTCGAGGTGATGGCCCTGGCGCCGGTCCCGACCCCGAAGGTCCTGTGGCGCAAACCGCCGGTGCTCGCGATCGCCGCACTCCCGGGGACGACGCTCGGGCGCCTCGGCGGGCCGTCGACCGGGTCACCGGCGGAGTGGGCCGCGGCGGGCGCCGCCATCCGGAAGCTGCACGAAGCGCCCCTGCCGCCCCTGCCGGGCCGGGCAGGCCGGAGCATCGACGCGCTGGCGGCGGAACTCGACGACGAGTGCGCGTCGCTCGTGACGAACGGTGTCCTGCCCGCCGACCTGGTCACCCGCAACCGTCAGGTCGCCGAGGCCGCGCTCCGGCCGTGGACTCCGGCGTTCACGCACGGCGATCTGCAGATCGCGCACGTCTTCGTCGACGGCGGCGAGGTCACCGGCATCATCGACTGGTCCGAGGCGGGCCCGGGTGACGCCCTGTACGACCTCGCCACGTTCACGCTCGGACACGAGGAGCACCTCGGCGACGTCATCGCCGGCTATGGCACCGACGTCGACCTCGACGTGATCCACGCGTGGTGGTCGTTGCGAAGCCTGCTGGTGGTTCGCTGGCTGACCGAGCACGGCTTCGACCCCTTCGCGCCGGGCTGTGAGGTCGACGTGTTGAGATCCCGGATGTGAGGCTGCCCGGGCCCGACGGCGACGTACGCGTTCCGACGCATCGAGCAGGCCACCCCCTGGGGCGATCGCCCGCCCTGTGTCTCATGTGGGCGATACGAGTGTCTCCTTTTGCGTGGAGTCGGTCCGCGTCTGCTCAGCACGCTGATGGCGTAGCGCCCAGCGAACGGCGGGTGGTGCTGCCAGACCTGTCAGTGCGAACAGGGCTCCTACGACGTACCACCCGGGGCGGCCCCAGGTGATGCACAGCGAAATGAGCAACGCCGGCCCGAGGCCCTCGGCCAGTCCGGTGCCCAGACCGAATACGCCCAGGTACTGGCCGGTGGCGTGCCGTGGGGCGAGAGCGAAGGACACCTCGAACGCGGCGGCGGAGTGCCACAGCTCGCCGACGGTGTGGATCACCACCGCGCTGAGCAGCACTGTCGCGGCTGCCCACCCGGGTATGCCGGCGGACAGGGAGATCAGTGAACAGGAGACGAGAAAGGCGACGCCCGCACGGCGGTAGGCGTGTCCGCCGGCCGTGGGGGAGTCCACGTTGCGGCTGGCCCGCACCTGGAGCGCCACGACCATGAGGGTGCCGGTGAGCATGGTGCCCGAGATGAGCCAGTGCGGGGCCGTGGTGGCGCCGACCAGCCAGAGGGGGATGGCCACGGTGAGCACCTTGAACTGGATGGCCATGACCCCGTCAAGTGCGGTGAGCAGCAGGTAGGGGCGGTCTCTGAGAGCGATCCAGCGAGGACCGCCGGTCGTGGCCAGGGGCGTGACCGGCGGCAGCGCGATGAGGAACGCCGCGGAGACCACGAAGGAGATGGCGTTGCCGATGACCATGAGCTGATAGGCCGTGAGCGTGCCGGCCTGGACGACCAGCCCCGCTCCCACGGCACCGAGCGAGACACCTACATTGGTCACCGCGCGGAGATAGGCGCGGAACTCCTGCGGCCGGTCGCCTCCGAAGTGCCTGATGAGCGGACTGTGGGCGGCTTTCCCGGCCGCCTTGGCTCCGGCGGCCGTGGTGACCGCGAGAAGGAACGACCAGAAGCCGTCCACCAGCACGAAGCCGGCCGTGGCCAGCGCCTGGACCACCAGGGTGGATGCGTAGACGCCGCGTGCTCCGTGGCGGTCCGCCAGATGACCGACCCCGACACCCAGGGCGAGGGCGACAAGGCCGGCGGCGCCGAGTCCGAGTCCCACCTGACTCGCCGGAAGATGAACGGCCTCCGTGAAGTACAGCACCCCGGCGATCAGATACAGGCCGCTGCCAACGGTATATACGAGGTTCGAGGCCGCGAGGACGCGCTGCGGTCCGGCGGTGGGCATCAGGCGGGGCATGGCGCGGCTCCACGTCACAGACGGCCGGTAAGGACCCCGCAAGCTTGTTGCATATTACTTGCAATAGCAAGAGACTTGCGGGCCGAGGCCGGGAGAGGGAGGCGGGTGCGCCCTCCCCCGGCCGTGGGGCCTGCCGGCCATGGGGCTTGCGGTCAGCGGCCGGAGAGTTCCTCACGCACCTCGCGGGCGGCGGCGACCAGGTTCTCCAGCGAGGCGCGGGTCTCCGGCCAGCCGCGCGTCTTCAGGCCGCAGTCGGGGTTGACCCACAGCCGCTCGGCGGGGATGGCCTTCAGCCCGGTGCGCAGCAGTTCGGCGGCCTCCTCTCTGCTCGGTACGCGTGGGGAGTGGATGTCGTACACGCCGGGCCCGGCCTCGCGCGGATATCCGTGCGCGGCGAGTTCGCGGGCGACCTGCATGTGCGAACGGGCGGCCTCAAGGCTGATGACGTCGGCGTCGAGGTCGTCGATGGCCTGGACGATGTCCCCGAACTCGGCGTAGCACATGTGGGTGTGGATCTGGGTGTCCGGCCGTACGCCGCCGGTGGTCAGCCGGAACGCCTCGGTCGCCCACGCGAGGTACGCAGGGCGATCGGCCGCCCGCAGCGGCAGGGTCTCGCGCAGGGCCGGCTCGTCGACCTGGATCACCGAAGTCCCGGCCGCCTCCAGGTCGTTGACCTCGTCCCGCAGAGCGAGGGCGACTTGGCGGGCGGTGTCGCCGAGGGGCTGGTCGTCGCGGACGAAGGACCAGGCGAGCATGGTGACCGGGCCGGTGAGCATGCCCTTCACCGGCCGGGAGGTGAGCGACTGGGCGTACGCCGTCCAGCGCACGGTCATCGGTTCGGGGCGGGAGATGTCACCGGCCAGGATCGGTGGCCGGACGTAGCGCGTGCCGTAGGACTGCACCCAACCGTGCTGCGTGGCCAGGTATCCCGTCATCTGTTCGGCGAAGTACTGGACCATGTCGTTGCGTTCGGACTCGCCGTGCACGAGGACGTCCAGGCCGGCCTTCTCCTGGAAGGAGATGACCTCCTGGATCTCCGTCCTGATGCGGTCCTCGTAGCCGGCGGCGTCGATGCGTCCCGTACGCAGGTCGGCACGGGCGGTGCGCAGTTCGCCGGTCTGCGGGAAGGAGCCGATCGTGGTGGTCGGCAGCAGGGGCAGGCCGAGACGGGCGCGCTGGGCCGCCGCCCGCCCGGCATAGGGCTGGGAGCGGCGGCCGTCGGCATCCGTGACGGCTGTGATGCGGGCCCGGACCGCGGGGTCGTACGTGATCGGCGAGTTCATCCGCGAGGCCACATCGGCTCGGTTCGCGGCGAGTTCGCCCGTGATCGCGTCGGTGCCGAGGCCAAGTCCCTTGGCGAGGGTGACGATCTCGGCGGTCTTCTGCCGTGCGAAGGCGAGCCAGCGCAGGAGTTGCGGGTCGATGTCCAGTTCGGCGGTCGCGTCGAGCGGGACGTGGAGCAGGGAGCAGGACGCCGACACGTCGACCCGGTCGGCGAGACCCAGCAGGGTGCCGAGGGTGGCCAGGGACTTGGCCAGGTCGTTGATCCAGATGTTGCGGCCGTTGACGACACCGGCGACAAGTCGCTTGCCGGGCAGGCCGCCCACGGCCGCGAGGGCGTCGAGGTTGGCGGCCCCGGCGTCGGTGAAGTCCAGGGCGAGTCCGTCGACGGGGGCCTTGGCCAGCACCGGCAGGGCGTCGCCGAGCCGGTCGAAGTAGGAGGCGACCAGAAGCTTCGGCCGGTCGGTGAGGGAGCCGAGAGCGTCGTAGGCGCGGGCGGCGGCGTCCAGTTCGGCCGAGGTGCGGTCCTGGACGAGGGCGGGCTCGTCGAGCTGAATCCACTCGGCTCCGGCCGCGCGCAGGTCGGCGAGGACCTCGGCGTACACCGGCAGCAGTCGGTCCAGCAGGGTGAGCGGCTCGAAGTCCGCGGGCACGCCCGGGGCGGGCTTGGCGAGCAGCAGGTAGGTGACCGGGCCGACCAGCACCGGGCGGGCGCCGAGCCCGAGGGCAAGGGCCTCGTTCAGCTCGGCGACCTGCTTGGTGGAGTCGGCCACGAAGACGGTGTCCGGTCCCAACTCGGGCACCAGATAGTGGTAGTTGGTGTCGAACCACTTGGTCATCTCCAGCGGCGCGACATCCTGCGTGCCGCGGGCCATGGCGAAGTAGCCCTCCAGGGCGTCCGCCTCACGGGCGGCCTGGTGGCGGGTGGGGATCGCGCCGACCATGACGGTGGTGTCCAGGACGTGGTCGTAGTACGAGAAGTCGCCGGTCGGAACCTCGTCGATGCCGGCTGCGGCGAGCCGGCGCCAGTTGGCGGCGCGCAGGTCGGCGGCGGCGCGGTGGAGGGCGTCGGCGGTGACGCGGCCCTTCCAGTAGCCCTCGATCGCCTTCTTCAGTTCCCGGTCGGGTCCTTGGCGGGGGTAGCCGTGCACGGTGGCCCGTGCTGCCGCGGTCGCGGACTTCGCTGTCACGGAAATCTCCTTCGCGAGATATCTCCCTGGGATCCCGGTAACGGGACGCGAGCGCGAAGGGGTGACGAACCGGGCGGAAGCGACCACGCGCGGCGCGGCGCGGTCTTCCGTCCGATATGTACGCCGACCCGCCCACGAGGTCACCGGGATATCCGCGCACGAGTGTTTTCGCGCGCGGGCAACGGGCAGGTCTTCGGACTCACGGGCACGTCTCCTCGTACACACTTCGTACGAGCCATACGAGACACCTATTGGCCGTCGCTTCCCAGGCCCTGTTCGTCGGGTCCAGTGCGTATGACGGCGGTCGTTCCCGCTCACCGCTGCGGGGCAGTCCCGGATTCCCACCGGGTTCCCTCTTGCGACGCATCCCGCCTGGCGGACGGGGCGAACCAGCTGCACCGCCCAGCCTAGGGCAATCCACCCGCGCGGCCGATCACATCCGGCGTTCGGATGGCGAGGTGGGACACGGAGTGGGGCCCTGGGACGCGGCGACAGCGGAGGGGCGGGAAGCGCCTCACAGCGAGCTTGAGCGGGCCCATCGGATGGGCGCAGCCCCGCTCCATTCCGGTGTCGATGTCGGCCGCGGTGGCGAAGCCCGACTCCGCCATCCGGACGGCCGCCAGCAGATACGGAATCAGCAGGGCGTTGACGACGAAGCCGGCCCGGTCCCGTGAACGGATCACCGTCTTGCCGAGCGTGCCCGTGACGAAGCCCTCGACAGCGGTCACGGTCTCCGGTGAGGTGTGCAAGGAAGCCACGACCTCCACCAGCGGAAGCACTGGCACCGGATTGAAGAAAATGCAGTCCCACCACGCGGTCGGCGCGACTGGTGGCCATGCCGAGACGCATCACCGGCAAGGAGGAGGTGTTCGTCGCGAAGACCGCCTCCGGATCCTCGACGATCTTGTCGAGGGCGGCGAACACCTCTGTCTTGGCGTCGGCGTTCTCGATGACCGCCTCGACGACGAGCTGCCGGTCTGCCAGGTCGTCCAGACTGCCCGTGAAGACGATGCGGGCGAGGGTGTCCCGCGCCGCGTGCGGCTCCAACTTGCCTCGCTGTACGGCCCGGTCGAGGGAGGCGGCCACCCGTTCGCGGGCCGCGTGGGCGGCCGTCGCGTCGGCCTCGCAGACCACCGTGTCCAGCCCGGCCCGCGCGCAGACCTCGGCGATCCCGGCGCCCATTTGGCCGCCGCCGACCACACCCACGCGCATGAAGCGGGCACTCATGATCGGGCCTCCGCGTGGCACACGAGGTGCCCGGAGTAGGCGTCCGGAGTGAAGAAGAGCGGCAACTCGCCGCTGAGGGCGGTGCGTTCGAAGAGGCCGCGTACCTCGTAGAGGTCCGCCCACGGGTACTCGGCGCCGAGCGCGGCGAGTTCCTCCTCGAGCAGGTCGAGCACGGTCAGCCGGTCGATCACCCGGTGCCGCAGCCATTGCCAGATCTGCACGCGGGCGATCTCGGCGGTCGTCGCGTCCTCCATGAGGCCGTACAGGGCGACGCTGTGTTCACACAGCTCGTAGACCACGGCGGCCGAAGAGGTCCGCTACGAAATCGAACGCCTCACCGACCGCTACGGCCTCGGCTATGAAACCGTCTGCCACCGCCTGTCCACCTTCCAGCGCCCCCGCCTGCGCGGCGTCCCCTTCTCCTTCGTCCGCGTAGACCGCACCGGGAACATGTCCAAACGGCAGTCCGCCACCGGCTTCCACTTCTCCCGGGCCGGCGGCACCTGCCCTCTTTGGAACGTGTACGAGGCGTTCGCCGCGCCCGGTCGCATCCACGTCCAGATCGCCGAAATGCCCGACGGGCAGCGCTACTTGTGGACCGCGCGGGTGATCACCCGCCACCGCGGCGGCTGGGGCGAGCCCGACAAGACCTTCGCCATCGGCCTCGGCTGCGAGATCCGCCACGCCCACCGGCTCGTCTACTCCGACGGCATCGACCTCACCAACGCCTCCGCCGCCACCCCCATCGGCATGGGCTGGCGCGGCTGCGAACGCCTCGACTGCCCGCAGCGCGCGGCACGGCCCCTCGGCCGGCCCCTGCGAATCGACCAGAACACCAGCACGTTCGTCCCGTACCCCGTGACCGATCGCTCGAACTGACCGTACGAGGGGCCTGATGGCCTCCTCGGATCACCCCATGAGCTTGAAGTCCCGCTCCGTCGTGGTGAGTTCCTGGTTGCCGCGGGTCAGGTCGCGGGCTTCGAAGAGGTGGGTGCGCGCCTCCCCTCGAATGCGCTGCATCGACGGGCTGCGTCGACGACCCGCGCGGAGAGGCCGGACGCCCAGCCTTAGCCGTGTCCCACACAACGCGCCAGCCCTCGCAATGACCGGTGCAAGAGGCCACTTGGAGAGGGAAAACGCAACTTCGACAGGGCCCGCAGAGGCAGCTACCTTCACCTGGTCCTCGGCGATCGCCCACGGTCGCACAGGAGTTGCTTGAGGCTGAGCCACCCGCGGGTCCACTCCGGGCACCCCCGACCAGGGAGAGACGCATGCCCCATCTTGCTCTGTACACATTCGGCGTCCTGAAGTCACCTCTCGCCGATCCCGCACCTCTCACGCGCGAGTTCTACGCCATCGGTGAGGCCGTCTACCGGAAGATCAGTCAGCACCCCGGATACCTCGCGCGTGCCGAAGCGGCGGACGGTGACCGGGGCGTGCTCTTCGAGGCGGACTGGGGTGCATGGGGAGAGTTCGCCGTACCGACCTGGTACGGCAAGGGCCATACGGTGGAAACCACCGCCCTGGCCGCGACCCTCTCACTCTGGACCGACCTGCGCTCCGCCTTCGACGCCGTCTACACCGGGCTCCACCGTGAGGCGCTGAACAGGCGATACGACTGGTTCGAGAGGTCAGGACACCCGAATTACGTGTCCTGGTGGGTCTCCGACGGCGTGATACCCACCTGGCAGGACGGGGTCTCCAGGCTGGAACACCTCCACGATCACGGCTCCGCGCCGCACGCCTTCACCTTCCACGACTCGTTCGCCCCGGACGGAACTCCGACCAGGATCAAAGCCATCGGACCGCAGAGCGACCAGGTTCGCTGACAGGGAAGCCGAACGACTGGGTTCGCTGTCACACGCCTCGATGGAGACGCCCCTCGACCGCGCGTGCGGCTTCTACCCGCGCTGAACGCCCGGCCGACACCGGGGCGGCGAAAAGCCTGGTGTGCGGGGCCGACGGAACCGGGTAACGTCTCCGTCATGTTCTTCCAGACGCCGATTTACGAGTGAGAGCGTGACGGGCCCCTGCCGGCGTCCTCCGACGTCGCCGCGCCCGTCCCCCACCGTTGAATCCGTAGATCACTTCACATCAATCCGGGAGAACCCGTGAGCAAGAACATCAACAACCCCGTGGGCATGGGCGGCGGCAAGCGCAAGAAGCTGTCCCGCGCCGAACGGCAGAACAACGGTCCGCACCGCAACCTCGACCGCCAGGCTGCCGCCGACCAGAAGGCGGAGCTGGTGCGCAAGATGCGAGAGAAGGCAGGCGCATCCGAGGATGCCGGACAGACGGGCGACGACACCGCACAGAGCTGACGCACCGCCGCCGCAGGGCGGCACCGCACGGGGCAGGGCCCGGACCGCGACACGCGGTCCGGGCCCTGCGCCCGTATCGGGGCTCTGCTGCCGTACCGGGCCGCCCGGACCGGCGTGATGACCGGCACCGCGGTGCGTTGAGCGACCGCCGATGCCCGGAAGCAGGGCCGCCGGCTCAAGACAGTGCCCGACAGTGATGTCGCGGGCCGTTGTTTTGCACCCGCGTAAACCCCTGCGGCCGGTTCGAGCCGGACATGGATTCCCGCCTCGACCGCGCCGTTGTGCCGTGAGCCTAGGTGGCCTGACCTGAATCGTCGGTCAGAGCAGCCGCGGTCAAGGTGAGGTGCTGGACCAGGACCGCCGCTGCGGTGTCGGCGTCGCGGGCCAGCGCCGCCTCCTCCAGCCTGCGGTGTTCCTCGGCGCCGTCCCGGTCGGGGTTGCGGTGCGCCGACCAACGGCGGGCCAGCTCGCTCGCGGTCCACATCCGGTCGAAGGTCTCCAGCAGTGCGCGGTTGCCACACCCCTCCAGCAACGTACGGTGGAAGGCCCTGTGCGCCTCGGCCCAAGCCTCGGTGTAGTACTCGCCGTTCTCCGGCACGTACGCCGGAGTGCGCACCAGGCGATGGTGCGCGGCCCGCACTCGGGCCTCCCAGTCGACGTCACCGCGCTCGATGGACATGCGCAGGACGACCGGTTCGACGGTCCGGCGGGCTTCCGCGATCTCCTGCCAGCGGCGGTCGGAGAAGGACGGGACCGCGAAACCGCGGTTGGGAAGCCGGTCGGCCAGCCCCTCGCCGACCACCCGCACGAGCGCCTCGCGCACCACGGCCAGGCTCACGCCCTGCTCCTTGGCAAGATCCTGCGGCTTGAGGGGGGTTCCGGGGGAGTGGTCCCCGCGCATGATCGCGTCCCGCAGGTGTGCGTAGACCTGTTCGGAGAGCATCTGCTTCCCCGGCGGGGTCGAGGGGGGCGCCGTCTGAGTCATGAGCCCATCCTAGACGACCGGATAGACGATCCATTAGATAATCGATTATTAGTGTTATGGTCGATTCAGTAGCCAATGAGGACCTCCTCGTCCGGAAAGGAACGACCGCTGTGCCTGCCAACGACCCCTTCGCCCGCCTCCCCCAGGCGGCCTCGTTCACCGTCACCAGCACCACCGTCACCGACGGCGCCGCGTGGCCGCCCGAGCAGCACTCCTCCGGCCTGCCCGGCGGGAAGGACACATCCCCGCAGTTGTCCTGGAGCGGCGCCCCGGACGGCACCAAGAGCTATGCCGTCACCGTCTACGACCCTGACGCCCCCACCGGGTCCGGGTTCTGGCACTGGGCCGTCGCCGACATCCCCGTCACCGTCACCGAACTCCCCGAGGGCGCCGGCGACGACAGCGGCTTACAACTGCCCGAGGGTGCCTACCAGTTGCCCAACGACGCCCGCGTGGCCCGCTACATCGGCGCCGCCCCGCCGGCCGGACACGGCGTGCACCGCTACTTCATCGTGGTCCACGCCCTCGACATCCCCTCGACAGGCGTTCCGGCCGATGCCACACCGGCCGTTCTCGGCTTCACCATGGCCAGTCACACCCTCGGACGCGCGGTGTTGATCGCCACTGCCGAAACGCCCGCCTGACAGCGCCGCCCGACTCCCGGAGGCACCACCGCCATGCACCTCGACGCCCTTCGCGGCTCCGCCCGTACCGGCGACGGCCCGATGGACCTGAACGCCGTCCGCGACGTCAGCCGCGCCGTCAGCGCCGCCCACCTGTTCATCTATCTCGCCCCCGAGACCGCCGAGGAGGCGGCCGAGCTCGGCGTGACCGCCCGCGGGCCGGCGTATCTGGCCTTCCGGTCGGCCGCGATGGGCGCGGTCCCGTGGCAGGTCACGCTCGCGGCCTTCTACAACTTCAGCCCGCGGGCAGTGCGGGCCATGGCGGGTGTATGGGACGCCGCGCCACCCGAGCGGTGGCAGGCCGCCCGCTTCCTGGCCGCCGGCCGGGCGATGCGGCGCGTCGACGTCCGTCTCACGGACGACCACCTCGCCGAGGCGCGCTCGCTGATCGACCGGGTCGTCGCCGGTGCCGCCTACGCGGGCAAGGTGCTGGCCGCCGCGAACGCCTCGGTCGCGCTTCCCCCCGATCCTCTCGTCGCGCTCTGGCAGCAGATCACGGTGGCGCGCGAGTGGCGCGGCGACGCCCATCTCGTCGTACTCGCCGACAACGGCCTCGGGCCGTGCGACTGCCTCGTTCTGCACACCGCGACCGGCCGCCTCCCGACAGCTCTCGCGCGAGCGACCCGTCAGTGGGACGACGAGGAGTGGAGCGCGGCGACGGCGCGCCTCGTCGCGCGCGGCTGGCTCGACTCCAACGCCGTGGTCACCGACGCCGGCGGTGCGGCACGCGAGCGCATCGAAGGGGAAACGGACGAGCACTGCGCCGCGCTATGGGCGCCGATCGGCGACGCGGGCGCCCGCCGCTTCGCCTCGCTCATCGCGCCGATCAGCAACGCGTTCACCGCGGCGGGGACGTTTCAGGTCGTTCGTGAAACGCCTGATCTCGCATGAAGCGTCCTTTGCGCAAGCAAGATCGACAACCGCCCTGTTCACCGCCTGGCGCTCCCGTCTGTCGGGCGAGCGGGGGAGCATTCCTGGCCGGGGTACGGGACTACATGGCCCCGTCGCTGGGGCAAGGGCGCCAAGGGGGAGTAGCCATGCCGTCTTTGTCAGCCAGCCCGAGCGGTGGCGAACCGCCATACGGGAGGCGGTGATTACGCCCTGAAGACCAAGGAGTGCGCAGTGTATTGACATGTGCGGGACACGGCGCTGAGATGTGTTTGATTTCGTTCGACCACGTTGAATTGTGCGTCAATCACCCCCCTCGGAGCCGCACATGCGTCACGAACGGCACCCTTTCGAACGGCACTCCTTCAGACGTCGGCTGGCGGCAGCCTCCGCCTCGCTGGCGCTGATCGCCGGAGGCGGCACGGTCGCCGCGCTGGCCGCGGTCGCCCTCCAAGTCGCGGCCGCACCGCCCGCCGCCGCGGTCGAGAACGGTCTGGCCCGTACGCCCCAGATGGGCTTCAACAACTGGAACTCCACCCACTGCAGAGCCGAGTTCAACGAGGCGATGGTGAAAGGCGTCGCCGACACCTTCGTATCGCAGGGACTGAAGGACACCGGCTACACGTACGTCAATATCGACGACTGTTGGGCGCTGCCCAACCGGGACGCCTCGGGCAACCTGGTGCCGGACCCGGTGCGGTTCCCGAACGGGATCAAGGCGGTCGCGGACTATGTGCACTCCAAGGGGCTGAAGTTCGGCCTGTATTCGAGTGCGGGGACGAAGACCTGTGACACCCAGGGGTTCCCTGGCGGCCTCGGGCACGAGCAGCAGGACGCCGACCTGTGGGCGTCCTGGGGCGTCGACTACCTCAAGTACGACAACTGCAACAACACCGGTGCCGACGCGAAGACCCGCTACAAGGCGATGGGTGACGCGTTGAAGGCCACCGGTCGGCCGATCCTCTACAGCATCTGCGAATGGGGCTCCAACCAGCCCTGGAACTGGGCGCCGGACATCGGCAACTCCTGGCGTACGACAGGAGACATCAGCGACTCCTGGACCAGCATGATCGGCATCGCGCACCAGAACCAGTCACTGGCCTCGTACGCCAAGACGGGTGCCTGGAACGACCCGGACATGTTGGAGGTCGGCAATGGCGGAATGACCGACACCGAGTACCGCACCCACTTCAGTCTCTGGTCCGAGATGGCCGCGCCGCTGCTGATCGGCAGCGATCTGCGCACCGCGAGCCCGGCGACCTTGGCGATCCTGAAGAACACCGATGTCATCGCGGTCGATCAGGACAGTCTCGGTAAGCAGGGCACTGTCGTCTCCGCCTCCGGCGGACTCGTCGTGATGTCCAAGCCCCTTGCCGACGGCGGGCGTTCGGTGACGCTCACCAACGAGAACGCGAGCGCGCAGACGGTCTCCACCACCGTCGACCAGATCGGGATCGGCGGAGCGTCCTCGTACGCCCTCAAGGACCTCTGGTCCAAGGCGACCAGCTCGACGACGAGTGCGATCAGCGCCTCGGTTCCCGCGCACGGCACGGTGATGTACCGCGTCACACCGGGCAGCCCGGTGCCACCGCCGACCGGCGTCAGCCGCCTCAGCGATCTGCCGTGGACGTCGGCGGTCAGCGGCTGGGGACCGGTGGAGCGCGACCGCAGCAACGGCGAGCAGGCGGCCGGCGACGGGAAGCCCCTCACTGTTGGCGGGACGACCTACGCGAAGGGGCTCGGCACCCACGCGTCGAGCGAGATCACGTACTACTTGGGCGGCAAGTGCAAGACGGTCGGCGCCGATGTCGGGGTGGACGACGAGGTGAGCAAACCCGGGACGGTGGTCTTCCAGCTCTTCAAGGACGGTGCGAAGGTCGCGGACACCGGTGTGCGCACGGCGAGTGATCCACCGGTGCACGTAGGCGCCGATGTCACCGGCGCCACCACACTCAAACTGGTCGTCACCGATGCCGGTGACGGCATCCAGTACGACCACGCCGACTGGGGCAACGCCCAACTGGCCTGCGGCAACGGCCCCTCGGCCGGCACACACCCGCTGAGTGACCTCACCTGGACATCGGCCTCGAACGGCTGGGGCCCGGTGGAGAAGGACCGCAGCAACGGCGAGCAGGCGGCGGGCGACGGCAGGACGCTCACCCTCAACGGGGTCACGTACGCGAAAGGCCTCGGCGTGCACGCGGCGAGCTCGGTGACGTACTACCTGGGAGGCACCTGCACCTCGCTCAGCACGGCAGTCGGAGTCGACGACGAAGCGGGCGGCAATGGCGCGGTGGACTTCCAGATCTACCGGGACGGTGCGTTGGCCGCCGACAGCGGAGTCGTCAAGGGGCCTGACGCGGCCGAGCAGTTGACCGCCGATCTCACCGGCGGCCAGGAGCTGAAGCTGGTCGTCACCGACGGCGGGAACGGGGTCGACTACGACCACGCGGACTGGGCGGGCCCCCAGCTCACCTGCTCCTGACGGGTCCGGCGACGATGAGGGGCCGGCCCCACTGCCGGGGGCGGCCCCTGGGGCGAGGGTGACTGTGTGTCGCCTCCCGAGTGGCTTGCGGGTGGAGTCCAGTCCAGGACGCGGACATGGACTCAGGCTGCGCCGCCGGGTGCGAGGCTGCTCGTGCTGGTGTGGCCGCGTGTGCTGTCCGGTCTCCCCCCGAGGGCCGCGGCTTGGTGGAGGCAGTGCTGGGCCTCGCTGCCGCGTCCGAGGGCCCGCAGGGCGTTTCCGCAGGTGGTCAGCAGCAGGGCCCGGCGCTCGTCGGACTGCTCGTGCGGGGCGAGGGCCAGAGCGCGCCGGCACCGGCTCAGGGCTTCGCGCGGGCGGCCGGCGGTCAGAAGGTGGTTCGCCAGGTGATACAGGGCCAGCGTTTCGGTGTGGGGGTGGGCCAGGAAGTGGGCCATCCTGGCTGCCTCCTCGCGCCGGATCCCGGCGTCGGCCAGTTCCCCGGTGCGTTCCAGGGCGGCCGCCCAGTTGATCAGGGCGATCACCTGCCCGCGCCGGTCTCCGGCTCGGAAGGCCAGGTCGGGAGCGCGACTGAGATGCGTCAGCGCTGCGGTGTGCCGGCCGTTCTCGGTCAGAACCCAGCCCAGCAGCGCGCGCAGCCGTGACTCGGCGTCGGTGTCGCCCAGCGCGACAGCGGCGGCGAGGCCGTGTTCGAGCGTCGGCTCCCAGCCGTCGTTCACCTGCCGCACGATCAGCGGCCACAGCTGGACGGCGAGGCGCCAGGCCAGTTCCCGATGCCCGGCCTGGGCCGCTGCCGCCACCGCAGCGGTGAGGTTTGCGCGTTCGGTGACGTACCACGCCATCGCCGCGGCACGCTCGGTGAAAGTCGGCGGCGGGCCGGGCGGCGAGACTTGCGGAGGCAGGGAGCAGCAGGGCTGGCTGCCGGGTTCGGCCGCCGCGGCGGCGGCCTGGGCTGCGGCCAAGTAGTGCACCAGGAGGCGTTCGAACCCCGTCGCGTCGGCCCGCGCCGACAGGGAGCGTGCGTAGAGCCGGACCAGGTCGTGCATCAGGTAACGGCCACTGGCCCGTTCCTCGACGAGGTGGGCCGCAGCGAGTTCCTCCAGGGCGGCGCGCGCGGCAGCGGGCGACAGGCCGCTGAGCGCCGCTGCCGCGCCGCCGTCGAGCTCGGAGCCGACATGCAGGGCCAGTTGGCGAAAGAGCAGCGCCCCGGCCGCGGGCAGATGCTGGGCGCTCAGGCGCAGGGCCGCCGCGACGCCGAGGTCCTCGGTGGCGAGCAGGGACAGGCGCCGGTGTTCGTCGGCCAGGTCGTCGGCCATCGCGCGCAGGGTGAGCCAGGGACGTGCCACCAGCCGGGCGGCGGCCAGCCGCAGTGCCAGAGGCAGGCCGTCGCACAGGGCGGACAGTTCCTCGGCGGCAGCGGGTTCGGCGGCCACGCGCAGCTCGCCGATGACGCCGCGCAGGATGTGCACGCCGTCCGCGGGCGCCAGACGCTGAAGCGGCAGCAGCCGGGCGCAGTCGGTGGCCACCAGCCCCTCGAGCCGGTTGCGGCTGGTGACCAGCACCGTGCACTGGGGTGTGCCGGGCAGGAGCGGACGGACCTGCGCCGAGTCGAGGGCGTTGTCGAGCACGATCAGCGCGCGGCGGTCGGCGAGCAGGGAGCGGTAGAGGGTTTCGGCGGCGCGGCCATGACGGGGCAGGTGTTCCTCCTCGACGGCGAGGGCCAGCAGGAAGTCGTGCAGGACGCCGGCATGCGGACTGCCCTCGCCGTCCGGCTCCAGGGTGCGCAGGTCGGCGTAGAGGATGCCGCCGGGGAATTCGCCGGCGTGTGCATGCGCCCAGTGCAGCGCCAGCGAGGTCTTGCCGACGCCGGCCGGTCCGGTCACCACGCTCAGGGTGCCGGCCGGTGCGATGGTGGTCAGGCGGGCGAGGTCGGCGGTGCGGCCGGTGAAGCCGGCCGGCGCGCGCGGCAGGAGGCACGGGACCGGCGGGCAGGGATGCGGGGCGGCGGCCCGGTTCGTTGCCCTCCGCGGCCCGGGCGCGGCCGGCAGGGGTGTGCCGGTGCTCGGTGGCCGGGAGTGCAGAACGTCGAGATACGCCGCTGACAGCGCGGGGCCCGGATCGACGCCCAGCTCCCGGGCGAGGAGTTGCTGGGTGCGGCGGTAGAGGGTGAGGGCGTCGCCTTGACGGTCGGCACCGTGCAGGGAACGGACCGTGGCCGCGATGAGGGATTCGCGCAACGGATGGCTTTCGGCCGCCGGCCGCAGCAGGACGAGGGCGTCCGCCCCGTTGCCGCACGCATGCAGAGCGTCGGCGTATTGCTCCAGTGCCACGAGGCGTTCTTCCATCAGATGGTCGGCGGCCGCCGACAGCGAACGGGTGTCCGCGATCCCGCCGAGCACCTGGCCCCGCCACAGACCCAGGGCTTCGACAAGGAACGCGGCCCGCCGCTCGCCAGAGACCGCCGCGGCACGGCGCACCAGCTCGTGAAAGCGCCGTACGTCCACCGACCCCGGTGCGACGCGCAGAGCGTAGCCCCCGCTCCCGGTGACGACTTCGGCCGCAGGCGTCGTACGCATCAGCCCGCGCAGCGCGGAGATGTGACCGTAGACGACGGTGCGGGCGTGGGCCGGTGGCCGGGTGTCCCACAGTGCGTCGATGATCCGCTCGGCGCTGACCGGCGTGCTGTCGGCAAGCAGGAGCAGCGCCAGCACGGCTCGGCGCTTGGGAGGGCCGAGTGGCACCTCTTTGTCACCCGTGAAAGCCGAAACGGGCCCGAGAAGCCGGAATTCCATCAGCATTCTCCTCTTGGCCCTGTCGTCCGGGCGGACATTCACCAGAAGGCAGACAAGCATGCTCGTCCCCGAAATCAGGTGCTCGGATCGGGAATTGGACAATCGGCGTTTCAAGTCCGTCCAGAAAGCGCCGGGTTGCGTGAGGTCCATGTGATCCCTGCCACCGGACCCGAGTGCGCGGGGTGACGAAAAGCGTGCGAATGCGTTCAGCGGGAGACTGCAGCGTCGAATGTGTCGTACCGAATTCAATTTCCGCGCGCGACGCAATCAGCCGTCCGCCGTCCGACGGGGGCGCCGTGGACAGGGGTCCGGACCTCGGGCGGGGTCAGCACCTCGGGCAGGGGTCCGCACTTCGGGCAGGGCGGTGACAAGGCCTGACGACGACCTAACGGCCGGATGCCATGGCCGCTCCTGTTCAGCGTTACACCACCGTTAGGCCCCCTCGGCAGGCTCTTTCCCGGAAGCCAGAACAAGGAATCAGGAGGCGCGATGTCACACAGCGCAGGATTTCGCAGGGGCCCGGGCGCGGTGGGCAGGGCGGTGACGGCGCGCGGCGCAGTGGCCGCAGCTGCCATGGCCGCCGTGGCCGTGTTCGCCTCGGCGGGCAGTTCCGTTGCCGCGGCAGGGCACGACGCGGCGCACGCGTCCACGGTCTCGGCGCAGTCGGCACGCAGCACCCGGGTGCACGTCGTCAACGGCACCACCACGACCCTGTATCGCAACTACTCGTCGCTGTCGCACGGGGTCTGGGACGACGAGACGCCGCCCGAGGCCATCGACGGCGGGAGCCAGGTCGTCTGGGGCTCCCATTCCTCCGGGATGATGACGGGAACGGAAGGCGACGCCCGCTACTCCCTCGGCAACGCCGGTGAGATCACCCTCCACTGGGACAACCCCTACGCGGGCAGCAACAGCTACGGCTGTACAGCCCCCGCCGGCTACAGCTGCGCGCGCTCCGGCGGCAGCGGCAACAACGCGGACGTGTGGTTCACCATCAGCGGCAGCGGCCGCGCCGCTGCGGCGAACCGTGGCCCGCAGTCGGCGTCCGCGGCACGCAGCACCCACGTCACGCTGCAAAACCGTACGCCCAACGAAATGCTGCGCACCTCCTCGAGCCTGGTGCACGGTACCTGGAGTGAGAACCTGCTCCCTCCGGACCACGTGTACCCGATGTCCAACGCGACCTGGCAGTCGGAGTCGAACGGGTTCATGACGGGGACGCAAGGAACGGCCGTCTACAACATGCTCAACGTCGGCACCGTCAGCGTCTCCTGGAACAACCCCTACGCGGGCAGCAACGGATACTCCTGCTCGCCTCCCGCCGGATACACCTGCCGGCAGGACGGCGGCGGCGGTGACAACGCCGCCGTCACCTTCACCGTGCTGAAGAGCTGACGGCGGGCGCCTGCCTTTTCCGGCCGTCTCCATCCACCGCATTCCCCCTCCTTCGCAGCTTCTCCTGTCGTGCAGGAGAGAAGGGACGACAATGTCTCGTTACACCGCAGCACTGTCATGCGCTGCCGCCCTGGCCGTCCTCACAACCGGCTCCGCCGTGGCACTGCCCGCCGACACCGCGCATGCCCGCACCGCGCCCGCGGCGGTCACCGCGCAGGCCAACACCTACGTGCTGGCCCCGCAGGACCAACCCGATCTGTGGCTCGGCGACGCTGACTACTACGGTTCGGTCCTCTGCAAGGCCAGCCGGAGCTGGTACGGAGACGCACGCGACAACGCCATCTGGCAGACGACCAGCAACAGTGACGGCTCCATATCGCTGGTGAACATGGACACCCAGGGGAACAGGGAGCGTCTGAGGAACGTGGGCGAGGGGATCCTCGTCTCGGTCGGCGACGGTGACGCCTTCCACTGGTTCAAGGTCGCCGGCCCCGCCGGGACCTTCGGGCTACGGAACAAGGCAACAGGCCGTTACCTGGCGTTCACCGCCGCCGGCACGGTGCTGGGGGCCGTCAACGCCTACTGGTGGTTCATGGTCAACACGCTTCCGTAGCCTGCGGGTTCGGCCTGCATCGGTGCCCCCTGGCTCGTGCCGGGGACGCGAAAGTGCCTTCCTGAGCGGGGTGGTGAGGCTGGCCTCGGCCTTGCCACCCTCGTGGGAAGGCACTCGCGGCGTGTCCGCCCCCCGCCGCCCCGGTGCTCGCCGCGGCGAGGACTGCTATGGCCTCATGGGGGCGGCCCTGGTCGATGGCAGGTGTCGGCGTCGGCCTGCGGCGTCACTCGGTGGGCAGGGTGAGCGCCAGCTTGCCGGTGACGCGGCCGTCGAGGAGGTGCCGGACGGCTGCGGCGGTCTCGGTGAGCGGGTAGACGCGGTCGATGACGGGGCTGAGCGCGCCCGCGTCGATGAGGCCGGTCAGGTCGCGCAGCCCGTCGGCGTGCTCGGAGGCGATGAAGGTGCCCAGGTGCCGGCCGGTGAACGGGGACAGCATCTGTGCGCGGATCTGCCGGTCGGTGCCGCCGAGCCAGCGCCCGTTCGTCTCGCCACCGGTGATGACCAGCCTGCCGCGGGGTGTGAGGGCGCGGCGCAGATCCCGTAGGCCTCGGTTGCCCGCGATGTCGATGATGGCGTCGTAGCGTCGCGGGCCGGCGAGGAAGTCCTCGCGGGTGTAGTCGATCACGTCGTCGGCGCCCAGCGCTCGTACGGCGTCGAGCTTGGGCATGCTCGCGACGGCCGTGACGTGGGCACCGAAGGCGTGAGCGAGTTGGATGGCGTAGGTGCCCACGCCGCCGGCGGCTCCCGTGATCAGGACCTGCTGGCCCTCCTGGACCTTGCCCTTGTCGCGGACCGCCTGGAGTGCGGTGAGCGCGCTGACGGGTACCGTCGCCGCCTCCTCGAAGGTGAGTCCGGCCGGCTTGGGGGCGATCCTGTCGGGACGGGCGGCGGCGTATTCGGCGAACGCGGCCGCTGCCGTGCCGTAGACCGCGTCGCCGGG
This sequence comes from Streptomyces sp. NPDC005070, assembly GCF_053600395.1. Taxonomy (NCBI): domain Bacteria; kingdom Bacillati; phylum Actinomycetota; class Actinomycetes; order Kitasatosporales; family Streptomycetaceae; genus Streptomyces; species Streptomyces sp. NPDC005070. The sequence goes on from NZ_JBSFZS010000001.1 coordinate 40,526, forward strand.
CGCGAACCCGGTCACGTCGGAGCCGACCGCCTCAACGACACCGGCGATGTTGCGGCCGGGGTTGGGGAGCTTCGGCCTGCGCAGCCCGCTCACGGGCCGGACCGCGTAGGGCAGACCGGCCATCAAGTGCCAGGTGCCCCGGTCCACGCTGGAGGCGCGCACCCGCACCAGTACCTCCCCCGGCCCGATGCCGGGCCGGGGGAGCCGCGCCGTGCGCAGTACCGCCTCCGGCTCGGTGCCGTAGTGCTCCTGCACGACGGCCGCCATCGTCCGGGTCCCACCGGTGGCCGCGATCGTCTCGCTCTTGGTCCGCATCGTTGCTGCTCCAGGCTCCGTCTCCCATGCACTTACGCCGTAAGTGCCGCTTACGCCGTAAGTACAGCACTTACGGCGTAAGCTCGTCAATGCTGGAAGACGACGCGAGGAAGTGACTGCCCACCGTGACCCGACGTAGCACCCCGCAGCCGATCCGCGAGCCGCTCACCCGGCAGCGGGTGCTGCACGCAGCCGTCGAACTCGCCGCCACAGGAGGCCTGGAGACGCTCAGCATGCGCAAGCTCGGCGAAGCCGTCGGAGTCGAGGCGATGTCGCTGTACAACCATGTGGCCAACAAGGAGGACCTGCTCGACGGCATGGTCGACCTGGTCTTCGGCGAGGTCGAACTGCCCGCGCCGGGTGACGACTGGCGACAGGCCATGCGGCAGCGGGCGATCTCGATGCGTCTGGTGCTGTCCCGCCACCGCTGGGCCATCGGGCTCATGGAGTCACGTTCGACCCCGGGCCCGGCCACCCTGCGTCACCACGACGCCGTACTCGGCTGCCTGCGCCAGGGCGGGTTCTCCCTGCCCCTGACCGCCCACTCCGTCTCGGTCCTCGACAGCTACATCTACGGGTTCGCCCTGCAGGAGAAGGCCTTGCCGCTCGACACCCCGGAGCAGACCGCCGAACTTGCGGAGTCCATCATGAGCGGTTTCGGCGACGGCGAGTACCCGTACCTGACCGAGATCGCGACCGCCCACGTCATGCGTCCCGGGTACGCCTACGGCGACGAGTTCGAGTTCGGCCTGGACCTCATCCTCGACGGCCTCCAGCAAGCGGCGGACTGACGCATTCCTCCCGGCGCGGCGGCACTTACGGCTTGTGGGTTACCCAGAGCAGTTCCGCCGGCCAGCGGTGTGCCCAGTCGGCTGGGTCGGTTTCGTTGTAGCCGTTGGGTGTTCCGAGTTCGGGCCGCGGCTCGATGAGGTCGTCGATGACGAGACCCGCGCCGCGCAGGACCTTGACCCAGTCGCCGTAGGTGAGCTGATAGCTGGTCGCGCCGTCGCCTTCGGCGATGGTGTTCAGCCCGAAGTAGTCCTGCCGCAGCGTCGTGGTCACGCGGCTGGCGGCTTCGTCGTAGCAGGCTTCGAACCATGGGCTGGCGACGTTGAACACCAGGCGCCCGCCTCGGCGCAAGACACGTGCGGCCTGCGGGACGGCCAGGTGCGGGGGCGCCCAGCTGAGCCCACCGAAGTCGCAGAACACCAGGTCGAAGCTGTCGGCGGCGAAGGGGAGTTGTTCGGCGGCGCCTTGTACCAGCGGGTAGCGGGCCGCTCCCATCGCGTCGGCCGCTGCGGCGAGTTGGGCTTCGGACAGGTCGAACCCGACCACGGTGGCGCCCTCGGCGGCGAGCGCCCTGGACCATTGCCCGGCGCCGCAGCCGAGTTCGAGGACGCGCCTGCCGGTGACGTCGCCCAGGGCGTTCAGGTGCGCGTCGGGGATGGAGTACATGCCCCACAGCCGGGGTGTGGCGCCGATGTGCGGGTCGTGCTTGTGCTGGTAGGCGCTGCTGATCCGGTTCCAGAGCCGCCGGTTGGCGGGGATGCTGTCCACGTGCCGACTCCAGCACTGCCTGCCGGGGGCGGTCAACACGATTTGGGCATTGGCCGGCCCTCGCCTCGGTCCGGCCCTGGCTCGGCCCGTGATCCGCCGGACTAGCCCTGGCGCGCTGTCAGTTCGGTGCGGATCCGGGGGAGCACCTTGGTACCGAGCAGTTCGATGGCGTGGAGGAAGTCGCGCTGGGGCATGCCGCCGACGTCCATCTGGAGGATTTGGCGGGTGTGGCCGAGCAGGCCGTGGAGGTGGAGGATGCGGTCGGCGATCTCGTCCGGGCTGCCGACGAACACCATCCCGCCGGGGCCGAAAGCGGCGGCGCGGTCGGCGCGCGGCGGTGCGGGGCGGCCGAGTTCGGCCAGGGCCTCGGCCATCATGCGGTGCTCGTGGTCCAGGTAGGTGGCGCGGGCCTTGTCGCCGTCGTCGGCGACGAACCCGTGGACGGCGACGGCGATGCCGGCCTGCTCGGCGGGGTGGCCGGCCTGGTCCCAGGCGGCGCGGTAGGCACGGCCGTACTGGGCCCAGTGTCCTGGGGTGCCGCCGAGGATGCCGAGGAACATCGGCAGGCCGAGCTCGACCGCGCGGTAGACGGAGTCGGGGCTGCCGCCGGTGCCCAGCCAGATCTTCAGCGGCTCCTCGGGGCGGGGAAAGACGGTGACGTCCCGCAGGGGCTGCTTGCGGTGCGGCCCGTCGAAGGTGACGTTCTCGCCGGCGTTGACCGCCATGAGCAGTTCGAGCTTGGAGGCGTAGAGCATGTCGTAGTCGTGCTCGTCGTGGTCGAACAGCGGGAAGGTGATGGTGGAGGACCCGCGTCCGGCGACCGTTTCGATGCGGCCGGGTGCGATGGCCGCGGCGGTGGCGAGCTGCTGGAAGACGCGGATGGGGTCGTCGGTCGACAGGACGCTGACGGCGGTGCTGAGCCTGATCCGGCTCGTGGACGCGGCGGCGGCGTTGATGACGGCGGTGGGCGAGGACAGCGGCATCGCGCGCATGTGGTGCTCGCCGACCCCGAAGTAGTCCAGTCCGACCTCGTCGGCGAGCTTGATGGCTTCGAGCACGTCGCGGATGGCCTGGGCGGTGGGGCCGTGGCGGCCGTCGTCCAGGCGGGGGGTGTTGCCGAAGGAGTAGACGCCGAGTTCGAAGGTCATGGCCGGGTGCCGCGCTTTCCGGTGCTGAGGGCGGGCAGAGGTGCCCGCCGGGACGCGCCGTGTGGCGCGTCCCGGTGGCTGGGTCGGTAGGTCAGAAGCTGTAGGGGCCGAAGCGGCCCCAGGCCACCAGGGCGGCCAGGACGAGCAGGACGGTGTTGAAGGCGATCGCGGAGGGCTCCTTGCGGCGGGTGTGGGTGATGGCGGCCAGGAGCATGACGACGGCCAGGCCGGTGGCGGCGACCGGCGTCAGGACGGGGGCTATGCCGGTGGCCGCGGGCAGGATCAGGCCGAGCGCGGCGGCGAATTCGACGATGCCGATGAAGCGGACGGTGGCCGGGGAGAAGTCGGCCACCCACGGCAGCTTCTCGGCGAGCTTGTCCTTGGGCTGGGTGGACTTCATGACACCGGCCATCGCGAACATGGCGGCGAGCACGGCCTGCACGATCCACAGGAAGACGTTCACAGGAGCGGGATCCTTCGGGGAGACGGGGAGACGGGGAGACGGGGAGACGGGGAGACGGGGAGAGAGGGGGCAGCGGTGCAGGAGACGTCTGGCCTCCGGGGGGGGGCTTGGGCGCGATGAAACGCACGACGGTCCGGTCCAGTCCCGAGTGCGTGATCCGGTCGGTCATGCCGGTGATCTCGTCGTAGGCGCGGCGCATGAACTTCGTTCACTGCGACAGCACGCATGACAACAGACCTCTCGGAAGTGGAACGGTCGGCCCGTTTTCCCGTCGTCAGCGTAACAAGAGAAGTGGGCCGCCTGTTCCACTTGGTTAGGATGAACACATGACCTCTTCCGCAGCCCCCGACACCACCCCGGAAGACCAGCCCGCAACGGGGCTGCGTGTCGATGCCGAACGCAACCGCGACCGCATCCTGGCCGCCGCCCGCCGCCTGTATGCCCGCGAGGGGCTCGGCGTCTCCATGTCCGCGGTCGCCCGTGAGGCCGGCGTCGGCAAAGCGACCCTCTCGCGCCGCTTCGACACTCGCGAGGACCTCATCAACGCCGTCTTCGCCGACCGGATGGACGCCTACGCCGCCGCGGTGACCACCGCCCTCGACGACCCCGACGCCTGGCACGGCTTCACCGGCTACATCCACGCCATCTGCGCCATGCAGGCCGCCGACCGCGGCTTCGCCGACGTACTGACCATGAGCTTCCCCGCCGCCAAAGCACTCGAAGAGCGTCGCGCCGAGGCATACAACGGGGCCCTCGAGCTCATCGACCGAGCCAGGCGGACAGGGCACCTGCGCGAGGACTTCACCGACCGCGACCTGCCGATCCTCCTCATGGCCAACGCCGGCGTCGTCAGCGCCGCAGGCGACGCCGCCCCCGATGCCTGGCAGCGCCTGGTCGCCCACATGCTGCGTTCCTACGCCGCCCCCGGCGCCCCGGTACCGCCCCTGCCGGACGCGCCCGCACCCACCGCCCTCTACCGCGCCATGGTCCGCCTCAGCCGGGCGAACTGACGCCCAAGGTCTGTCCGCTGCACCGCTCTCGGACTACCGGCCCCAGGCGGAAACACCTGACGGGCCACCGGAACGCCCGGCGAAGAACTCGACAGTCTCCTCCGGCGCTGTCAGCCCACCCTGGCGGCAGCGCCGGGTCGTACACGGGGCGGCGTCGGTTCCGGCGGTGTCCACGTCACAGCCTCATGCCTTCCACCCAGCCCACCCGTCGGCAGACCGAGTGCGCGTACGCACCCGGCCGCCAGCCCGATCATGGCAGGTCGGCGCGCTGCAACACCTTGCCGGGCGTGCTTGCCGGGGCTGTGAGCTGAGCTCCTGGCGCACGTCCGGGTAGCAGCGCAGCCGGACACCGCGCTGCCCCGTTTCCGTGTCGTACGGTCTGCCGTCGCGGTCGTCCACCGTCCGCGACGGGTCTCACCGGAACCGGCGGTGCCGCCGGTACGGCCGAAGGATCTGAACCGCTACCGGAAATCAGGCCGCGACGAGCTCCTGCTCGCGGTCCGGCGTCTTGACCTTGGGCTTCTTGTTCGGCAGCGAGAGCCGGAAGACCTTGTGCCACGCGGAGAACACCTGCTTGGGCAGCGGCCCGGTGACGTATTCCAGCTCGTACTTGTCGAACAACGCGCGCACCTTCACCGCGACCTCGGCGTACCGGTTGCTCGGCAGGTCCGGGAACAGGTGGTGCTCGATCTGGTGCGACAGGTTGCCGGTCATGAAGTGCATGGCCTTGCTGCCGCTGATGTTCGCCGAGCCCATCATCTGGCGCAGGTACCACTGGCCGCGCGTCTCGCCCCTGATCGACCGGCGCTCGAAGACCTGCACGCCCTCGGGGAAGTGCCCGCACATGATCACCGAGTGGGTCCAGATGTTGCGGACGATGTTCGCGGTGAACGTGGCGGCGAGCGTGGTGAGGAACGACGGGCCCGACAGCAGGGGGTGGATCACGTAGTCCTTGAGCACCTGCTTGCGGATCTTGCGGCCCACGGCCCTGGCTCGCGCGCGGAACTCCGGGTTCTTGCGGCGGCGCTTGTGCAGGTTCTTGCCGAGCTCCAGGTCGTACGCCGCGATGCCGTACTCGAAGAAGCAGGCGTTGATGAAGTTCCACAGCGGCTGGCCGAGGTGGATCGGGTGCCACTTCTGGTCCTCGTCGACGCGCATGATGCCGTAGCCGAGGTCGTTGTCCTTGCCGATCACGTTGGTGTACGTGTGGTGCAGCTCGTTGTGCGAGTGCTTCCACTGCTCGGCCGGCGAGACGTGATCCCAGTCCCAGGTGGTGGAGTGGATCTTCGGGTCCCGCATCCAGTCCCACTGGCCGTGCAGGATGTTGTGGCCGATCTCCATGTTGTCCATGATCTTGGCCACGGACAGACCGGCGGTGCCGATCAGCCACGCGGGCGGGAAGATCGAGAACAGCAGCACGCCCCTGCTGACCAGCTCGAGCTTGCGCTGCGCCGAGATGACCTTGCGGATGTAGGCGGCGTCCTTCTCGCCGCGGTCGGCGATCACCTCGTCGCGGATCGCGTCCAGCTCGCGGCCGAGCTCCTCGATCTGCTCCGCGGTCAGGTGGGCGGTGGGGTCGATGGCGGTCAAGGTGCTCCTACCGTTCGATGTCGCAGGGGCCCGCCGCGGCGGACACGCAGGTCTGGATGAGGACGCCCGGTTCGGCCTCGGTGATCTCGCCGGTGCGCAGGTCGCGGACGGCGCCCGCCTTGAGCGGCGTGACGCAGCCGAAGCAGATGCCCATGCGGCACCCGGACGGCATGAGCACGCCGGCCTCCTCGCCGACGTCCAGCAACGGCGTGGCGCCGTCCGCGTCGACGGTCTTGCCGGTGGTGCTGAACGTGACCTCGCCACCGTCACCGGCGACGACGATGCCGGGGCGGAAGCGTTCGGTGTGCAGGCGCTCTTGGACGCCGTGCCTGGTCCAGTGCTCTTCGGCGGCGTCGAGCAGCCCCGCGGGCCCGCAGGCCCAGGTCTCGCGCTCGGCCCAGTCGGGCACGAGTTCGTCGAGACGGGCGATGTCGAGCATGCCGTCCGTGTCGGTGTGCAGCTCGGTCAGACGCAGCTTCTTGTCCGCGACCAGGCCGTGCAGATCGTTGCGGAAGATCACGTCCCCCGCCTGTGGCGCGGAGTGGACCATGACGACGTCGTCGAACTCGGTGTCGCGGAGCATGCCCATCACCGGCGTGATGCCGCTGCCGGCCGTCAGGTAGAGCACTTTGGCGGGCTTGGCCTTTGGCAGCACGAAGTCACCGGCCGCCTGGTCGAGCTGGATCAGCGTGCCCGGTTTCGCCTTGCGGACCAGGTGGTTGCTGACCTTGCCGTCCGGGATCGCCTTCACGGTGATCGTGACGCGGCCGTCCTGGCGGTTCGTCGGCGAGGTGACCGAGTAGGCACGCCACAGGCGCACCCCGTCGACGTCGACCCCGATCCGCACGTACTGACCGGCCGTGTGGCCGCGCCAGCCCCGTCCCGGCCTGATCACGATGGTCGCGGCGTCACCCGTCTCGGGGTGCACGGCCTCGATACGCCCCCGTAGGTCGGCGCCCGCGCGCAGCGGGCTGACCAGGTCGAGGTAGTCCGACGGCAGCAGCGGCGTCGTGACCATCTCCAGCAGTTTCCATGCCCTGCTGCGGAGGGCTGCACTCGTCATGCCTCCAGCTTGATGTGCCTCAGGGCGTAAAGTCCTGTCCGCAGGACGTAAATCTGGTCGGCTGAATTGTTCGCAGGGTACAAAAAATGAGCCATGTAATCCGGAGGGCCACCGAACTGGCCCTGGACGAGACGACGGTCACCGTGCTTCGGGCCGCGCTGAAGACCACCGCCGACGAGGTCGTCCAGGCGATCATCGACGAGGTCCCTCCCTACGCCAACGCCCTTTCGGGCCGCATGGGCGCCACCATGCGCCGAGCCGTCCGTACCGCCCTGGGCCACTACCTGGACCTCGCCAGCGGGAACGCCACGGGCGGCGACGGCGGTGACGCAGCCTACGAGCTGGGCCGCGGCGAGGTGCGCGACGGCCGTTCGATGGACGCCCTGCTCGGCGCCTACCGCGTCGGCGCCCGCGTGGCCTGGCGATGCCTGGCCGCGGGTGCCGTACCCGCAGGTCTGCCCGCCGCCGAGGTCGCCAAGTTCGCCGAGCTGACCTTCGCCTACATCGACGAGCTCTCCGCCGCGAGCGCCGCGGGCCACGCCGACGAGCTGGCCGCCCGGGGCCGGGCTCATGAGCGCCACCTGGAACAACTGGTCCGCGACCTCCTCGCCGGCGCGAGCCCGGACGTACTGCTGGCCTCTGTCCAACGGGCCGGGTGGCAGCCTCCGGTTTCGCTGACCGCGGTCCTGCTGCCCGCCGCCCAGGCCCGGCCTGCCTACCGCGTGCTCGACCCGAGCACCCTCGTCCTCGACGATCTGCCGGACGCCTCCGGCGTGCTGCTCGTCCCCGATGCCGACCGATCACATCTCCTGAGGCAGCTGACCGACCGCACCGCCGTGGTCGGCCCGGCCCGGCCATGGATTCGTGCGTCCGCCTCGTACGCACGAGCCGTACGCGCGCGCCGCCTCTCCCCGGATATTCGCGACACTGAGGACCACCTGCCCGAGCTGGTGCTGAGCGCCGACGTGGACGCGTTCGCAGACCTGCGTGCCCGAGCCCTCGCACCGTTGCGGACCTTGCCTGTCGCGACCGCGCGGCGGCTGGAGGAGACGTTGCGGGCATGGCTGCTGCACCATGGCAGGCGGGACGAGGTGGCGGCGGCGTTGTTCGTCCATCCCCAGACCGTCCGGTACCGGATGTCGCAGTTGCGGGAGCTGTTTCCGGATCTCGGGTCGCCGCACCGGGTCCTTGAACTGACGCTGGCGGTCGGTCTTCGGGTCAGCTGACGCGCTCTTCGACCGTCCACGACCGCGTCCGCGAACGGTCCAGGAATCGTGCCCCGTCCTCGGTGAAGGCTCCCCCGCAGGGCGGATCCGGTTGGGGAGATCGTATGCGGGGTTGGTCATGACTGGGGCGCACCTGCCGTTTGACCCAAGGGCGATGCGCAACTCGCCCTGCCTGGGCACGTCAGTTCGTCGGGCGTGTCATCCGCAGAGTCCGTGAAGAGACGGCGAGGAAGCACCCGGGTGCCACCGGCATCCTCAGCCTCTACCACGGCGACCACAAGGTCGGCGAAGGCCGCATCAAGACCCAGCCCGGCCGCTTCACCCTGGCCGGCGAAGGACTCACCGTAGGCCGGGACAGCGGCGAAGCCGTCACCGACCACTACCCCGGCCACGCCCCCTGGTCCTTCATCGGCGCCACCCTGCACCGCGTCGCCGTCGACGTCAGCGGCGCCCCCTATATGGACCTGGAAACCGAGGCCCAGGCCATGCTGGCCCGCGAATAGCCGTCGCGGAAGACCGGGAGACGCGACCGACCACGAGGTCACTGACGCGGCCCTCAAGTATCGCGCCGGCCTGCCCGAGGCTCCGCAGACCGGACCCGTTTGTCATCGGGCACAGCCATGACAAATGGCAGGGCGTGCCGACGTGTTGACGGTGGGTTTGCCACAACGCCGCGTCCGCGCGCGGGGTTCCGAGGTGGCGGACGTCACGGTTTTGGGACTCCGTCCGCAGGTCACTCGGATGACCCAAGGTTCCGGACAGGCCGCCTGTCCTCCTGCGAAGAAGGATGTGCCCTGTGGCTGGTGAAGGCGTTTCAGATCGTTTGGTCGGCTTGCTGACGGTTCGAGGCGAAGACCTCGGTGCCGAATGGGCGGACAAGGTCACCGGTTCCCTGGGCGGGCGGGTGAGCCGCGCCGAGGTTCAGCGGGAGTTGCAGGAGATCTACACCGCGCTGGTGGCCGCGCTCGCCGACGGCGGTCTCGACGGACGAGGGGAGGCGTTCGGCGAGGTCCGCGCGCTCCTGAGCGAGCTGTCGCGCAACCGCGCCCACCAGGGCTTCACTCCCACCGAAACCGCGGTGAGCGTGTTCGCTCTCAAGGAGGTCCTGGAGCCGGCCCTGTCCGGCCATGACAATGACCTGCAGGCCTACCTCAAGTTCTCCGCGTTGCTGGACACCCTGGGGCTGTTCACGATCGAGGTCTACACCCGCACGCGCGAGGAGCTGATATCGGCGCAGGCCGAGCAACTGCTGGAGCTGTCCACACCGGTCGTGAAGCTGTGGGACGGGGTGATCGGTGTTCCGCTGGTCGGAACCCTGGACTCGGCGCGCACGATGGTCGTGATGGAGAAGATGCTCCAGGCCCTGATCGACACCGGTGCCGAGCAGGCCATCATCGACATCACGGGTGTGCCGGCGGTGGACACCGAGGTCGCCCAGCACCTGCTGAAGACGGTGGTGGCGGCCCGGCTGATGGGTGCCGAGTGCACGATCTCCGGCATCCGTCCGCAGATCGCGCAGACGATCGTGGCGCTGGGGATCAACTTCGGTGACATCGTCACCAAGGCCACGCTGGCCGATGCCCTGCGGCACGCGCTGCGCCGCTCCGGTGTCACGCTCTCGCGCACGGCGTCCCAGGCAGGTGCTCGGTGACCGAGCGTGTTCCAGTCCTGCGGATCGGGCAGGTACTGCTGGTGTCGATCCAGACGGACCTGGACGACCAGTCGGTGATGCTGCTTCAGGACGACCTGGCGGCCAAGGTCGTCGAGACGGGCGCCCACGGGGTGGTCATCGACATCACCGCGGTGGACATCGTGGACTCCTTCGTGGGCCGGATGCTGGCGACCATCGCGTCCATCTCGCGTCTGCTGGACGCACAGACCGTCGTGGTGGGTATGCGCCCGGCCGTCGCCATCACCCTGGTCGAACTCGGCCTGTCCCTGGGCGGCGTACGGACCGCGCTGACCCTGGACAAGGGACTGCGCCTGCTGCGACAGGCCCGCGACCGGTCCCTCGGGGAATCCGAGCCCGACGTCGTGGCCGGCCCTGGTGCCGACGGCGTCGTGCCGGATGCTGCGGCAGGCCTGTGAACGGCGCCTCCAGCGCCTCGGAGACGCTGGAGATCACCGCCAACGCGGGCGTGGTGCAGGCGCGCCAGCGGGTACGCGCCCTGGCGCAGGAGTGCCGCTTCTCCCTGGTCGAGCAGACGAAGCTGGTCACCGCCGCGAGTGAGCTGGCCCGCAACACCCTTATCCACGGCGGCGGCGGCACCATGACCGCCGGCTTGGTGGAGGAACGCGGGCGGCGCGGGGTGCGTCTGGTCTTCAGCGACCGGGGGCCCGGCATCCCCGACGTGGAGCTGGCCCTGACCGACGGCTGGACGTCGGGCGCCGGCATGGGCCTGGGGCTGTCCGGCTCCAAACGACTGGTCGACGACTTCGTTCTGGAGACCGCCGCCGGACAGGGGACCACGGTGACCGTCACCAAGTGGGCGCGATGACGGCCATGGGCTCCACGCGGTTGATGGACTGCGAGGACGTGGCCTGGTTCCGCGACCAGCCGGAGGCCGCCCGTGGCGCGGCCGCCGCACTGGGTCGGCGTGTCGGTCTGGGGGAGCAGCGCAGTTCCCAGCTCGTGCTGGCGGTGGCCGAACTGGCGGGGAACATCGCCAAGCATGCCGTCGACGGTTCCCTGCTCCTGCGCGTGGTGCGCAACGAAGCCACCGCCGGGGTGGAGGTGCTGGCCGTGGACGGCGGCCCGGGAATCGCCGACGTGCCGGCGGCCCTGCGGGACGGCATGTCGACAGCCGGGACCCTCGGCATCGGCCTCGGTGCGGTCCAACGCCTGGCCGACTCCTTCCACATCCACTCCCAGCCCGGCCTGGGCACCGTGCAACTCGCCCGTTTCTGGCCGCGTCCCGCACACCCGTCGGTAGCCGGGGAACCTGCCGTGGGAGGTATCACCCGGCCGATCGGCGGCGAGCAGGTCTGCGGCGACGCCTGGGCCGCCCGCACGGACACCGGCGACCAGCCGCCTGTCTCACGGACCGAGAAAGCGGCCGGCTCGCCCGCATCCGGCGCCGCAGACTGGTCCACCCTGACCGGCACCCGACCGCCTTCCCCCCACCCGCGGACGGCCACGTCCCGGGGCTCCTTCACACGCTCCGGCCGCTCCGATCGTCCGACGGCCGTGCGCGCGGCCGTCGCCGGGCCCGGCACCGGCGTGCTGATCATGTCCTGTGACGGGCTGGGCCACGGCCCGATGGCCGCCGTGGCGGCCCAGGCGGCCCTTCACGCCTTCAAGACAGGAACCGCCCGCACTCCGGAAGGGGCCATGGAGGAGGTGCACCGCGCTCTGCGCGGAACGCGCGGCGCGGCGGTGGCCATCGCGCGCCTGGAACCGGACGGCCGCCTGCTGTTCTGCGGCGTCGGGAACATCACCGCCGCCCTGGTCACCAGCACCAGCCGCAGCACGTTGCTCTCCCACCCGGGCATCACAGGCCACCAGATGCACCAACTGCGCACCTACGAGTACCACCTCCCGCGATACGGGATCCTGGTGATGCACTCCGACGGCCTCAGTGAACGCTGGACCCGCAGCGACCTGGCGGGCCTGCTCCACCACCCGCCCGCCTTGATCGCCGCCGCGCTGATGCGTCAGGCCGGAACCCGCCGCGACGACGCCAGCGCGGTGATCGCCAAGGCGGCACGGTGAACGTACCCGCCCCGCGCGCCCTCACCGCCGGCGCCAGTGCCCTGCTGGTGACACCGCTCAGTACCGAACACGACATCTTCGCCCTGCGCCGCCACGCCAAGACCATCGCTTCGGCCGTCGGCCTGGACGACCGCGACCAGGTGCGCCTGGCCACCGCGGTGAGTGAGCTGGGACGCGACCTGCTGCGCCCTTCCGCGATGACCGCCGTTTTCAGCCTGCAGCAGGAGCCGGCCGCGCTCCGCACCCTCCTGCAGTGGCGCGACGACCGCGCCCCCGGCAGCGAGTCGCTGACCGCCGTCACCCGGCTGCTTCCGCAGACCCGCTACGAGCCGGACCCCGGCCACCCGGATCCCCCAGGCGGCGGCCGGATAGAGATCGTCTGCCCCGTCCCCGAGCCCGCCGCCCGGGACCTGAAAGTGGAACAGGTCCTGGCCCTCCTGGAGTCGGACGGCCCCGCCAGCGCCATCGACGACCTGCAGGCACAGTCCCGCGACCTGATCAACGCACTCCAGGAAGCCCACGCCCAACGCGACGAACTGGAACGCCTCAACGAGGAACTGACCGAGACCAATGCCGGGGTGATGGCCCTCTACGCGGAACTGACCGTCGAGCACAAGGACGTCGTGGAACGCTTCGGACAGGAGCACGAACTCGCCCTTGCCCTGCAGCGCACCTTCCTTCCCGCACGCCTGCCCCAGAGTCCCGGTGCGGAACTCGCGGTGCGCTACCTCCCCGCCGCCACGACCGAGATCGGCGGAGACTTCTACGAAGCCGTCACCACCCCGCAGGGGCTGCTCCTCGCCGTCGGGGACGTCGTGGGTCACTCCCTCCAAGCCGCCATGGTCATGGGCGAAATCCGCCATGCCCTGCGCGCCTACGCCGCGCAGAACCTCCCCCCGCACATCCTGCTGCAGCACTTGGACCATCTGCTGGGCCTGCATCAGCCCGGATGGACCGCCACTGTGTGCATCGTCCTGGTCGACGCCGACCACGCGCACCTGCACGTCGCCAACGCCGGCCACCTGCCACCCCTGCTCCTGGGGCCCGGCGGTGTGCCCCGCTATCTGAGAGCACACGGCCCGCTCCTGGGCCTGGGCCTGCCGCAGCCCGCGGCCCTCAGCCATCGCGTCGAACCGGGCAGCCGGCTCGTCATGATCACCGACGGGCTCATCGAGACCCGCGACACCGAACTCAACGAACGCCTCGAACTTCTCAGCGCTGTCGTGGCAGAAGGGCCGGGGGAGCCGGAGGCGTTGTGCGCCCACCTGGTGGACGCCTTCGGTGAGGACCCCGAGGACGACATCATCGTCTTCGCGGCCCGCCTCCATCCGCCTCAGCCTCTGATGTCCGGAGCCGGCTGACCGGCAGGCTGCCGGCCCGGCAGGCCAGTCGTCCGCGGGCAGTACGAGCAGCGGGCGGCGAACAGAATTCTCTTCTGTTCGCCGCCCGCTGCTCGCGCAGGTGCTGTGAGGTCAGATCGTGCGCAGGCCCGTGTAGTAGCCGCCTACCCGCTCGTGATAGTCGGCGTCGCCGAGGTGCTTGTCCTGGACGAACTCGGGAGAATGCTTGACCTGGTCCTTGGTGAGCGCCACGTAGACCTTCCGCTCGTTCAGGTCGACCGACTGCACGGTGCCGGCCGGAAGCAGGACGTGCTTGCCGAAGATCCATACGCCGGTGTCGACGACGAGGTAGGAGGAATCGACCTCGTCCGAGTGCTTGTCGACCTTCCCGATACTGCCGTCGGTGGCCTCGACCTTGTATCCGATCAGGTCGGTGCCCGCGATGTAGCCGGTGGTGGGCTGGTAACCCCAGATGCTGTCACTCATTGAGACTCCTTCATTGAAATTCGTCTGGTTCCCAGGCTTTGAGACCCCACACGTTCCGTCTCGTGGAAATGTTCGTATGGCCGGAAATACGCGAGGGTGATCGCGCTGCCGAGGCGTCGGAGCCCACCCGCACAAGGGGCTCCTGCCACCTACCAGCGGTACCAACGGCCTCGCCGGCCACCGCTTGCCCCCGGACGGATGACGAAGCCGAGGGCCCACACGATCAGCACGATGACGGCGACCCACCACAGGGCCTTCAGTGCGAAACCGGCACCGAAGAGGATCAAGGCCAGGAGAAGAACAAGAAGAATAGGAACCATGGATATCAACCTCCGAGCCGTCGTGTGCCCTGTGGATCGATCGCCATTCCTGTGGATCCGTGAATCCCTGGATCCCCTGCATTTCCTCCGAGGTCTATGGACTGAGCGAAGGCCGCTCTGTGCTGCCAGGTTTGAAAATAGGGCAAGGGGTTACCCAAGGTGGGAATTGATTTCCAGCGAGACAGGGTGAGTGGTTGTGGCTGCCGATGAGAAGGCTCAGGCCAAGGGCGAGCAGGCCAAGGGCAAGGCCAAGAAGGTCGTCGGCGGGGCGGTCGGCAACGAGTCTCTGAAGGCCGAGGGACACGCCGAGGAGTCCACGGGGGACCTGCGCGACGCCAAGGAGAAGGCCAAGGACGCCATCAAGCCCAAGTAGGCGACACACCGCTGATCCCGGCAGCCTGTTGGCGCCGGGATCAGCGGTGTCCGGCGCCCGGCCCCTACCTCCCGTCATGGTGTGTCTGGCAGCCCGAACGTGTGGGACTACAGCGAGGACGAGCGGTCCGGCGAGCCGCGAACCAGGCCCGGGTGGCCGCCGCATCGGGGCGCACAGATGTGTGAGGGGGAGTGCCGGGGTAAGGCTGAGGGCATGACGACAACCCTCGGCGCCTTCGTTCTCGGTACGCCCGATCCTCCCGCGCTGGCCGACTTCTACCGGGCTCTGCTCGGCTGGGAGGAGGTCGACCGCGAGCCGGAGTGGGTCCGCTTGAGGGCCCCGCATCAGGAACGCCCTGGGCTGAGTTTCCAGTTGGAGACTGATCACACGCCTCCGACCTGGCCGCAGCGTCCGGGCACGCAGCAGATGCAGGCGCACTTGGACCTACAGGTCGACGACTTGGAGGCGGAAACGGAACGGGCCTGCGTTCTGGGCGCGACGCTGCTGGAACACCAGCCGCAGGACGACGTGCGGGTGCTCCGTGACCCGCACGGGCATCCGTTCTGCCTCTTCCTTCCGGGTGCCTGAAGGCCAGGGCACGCACCGGGTCAGCGGTACGCGGCCGAAACCTCAGCCGGCGGACCGCCGCTCACAGGTGGGCCCGCCTGCTCGCTCCGCCCGAGTAGGTCAGGCACTGTCAGTCGTGCCGGATCGCCGTCACGAGGCAGCGCAGCACTCCGTGGGCCCGCCGGGGGCGGCGCACTGTGTGCGAATCAGCGGGCGATCGAGATCGCGAAGGGCGCGAATCCGCTGGACCGGATCACGTGCGGTACGAACAGAATCGCCGCCTCCGTGGCCCGGGCGGTCTGGATCCCGCCGAGGTCGGTGATCCACTCCTTGCGCCAGCCGAGGTCGACGAGCAGTTCACGGACCGTCTCCTTGGCCTGCGGGTCGTCGCCGGAGAGGAAGGCAACCGGCGCCTGGGTGAGCATGGCCGGCTCGGTCATCACCGGGAAGAGCATGGTGTTGAGTGTCTTGACGACGCGTGTTTCGGGGAGCGCTTCCTGGAGTTGCTCGGCGAGGCTTGAGCCTGGGTACATCAGGCCGGCGGGCAGTCCGTCCGGTCCGTCGACGGTGGCGTTGGCGACGTCGAGGAGGATCTTGCCGCGCAGTTCCTCGCGCAGGGCGGCGAGCCGGTCCAGTGAGCCGGCGCCCGGGGTGGCGTTGATGACGATCTGGGCTGTCCGGGCAGCGGCGGCGGCGACGCCCGGCGCGCGGTCCGCCACGGTCACCTCATGCCCTGCCCGGGCAAGGGCCGCGGCCAGGTTGCCACCGACGCGGCCGTTTCCGAGAACTGCGATCGTGGTCATGATGATCTGGTCCTTTCGTGCGTGCAGGTTTTGGGGCGCGGTCAGCGTGAAAGCGTGGTGACGGCCCCGGCGTGGACGCCGGGCGCGGCGGCGAGGAAGCTCTCGCTCTGCGGAGTCCAGGGGCGGCCCTCGGCGTCGGAGATCTGCCCGCCGGCCTCGGTGACGAGCAGCGCCCCGGGCAGCAGGTCCGCGCGGGCGCCCGCGAACTGCCAGAAGGCGTCGATCCGGCCGGCGGCCACGTTCGTCAGGTGCAGGGTCGCGGGCACGGCGGTGCGGACGACGAGCGCGTCGAAGAGCATCGCGGTGATCGAGGAGCCGACGCGCCGTACGACCTTCTCGTCCTCGTCCGGCCGGGCCTGGCTGGTGGCCACGATGCTCAGGCCGAGGTCCGCGGTCGGGGAGACGCGCAGCGGCCGGCCGTCGAGGTGGGCGCCCGCGCCGGTGAGCGCGGTGTAGGTCTCGCCGGTCAACGGCAGGTGGACCGCGGTGAGCACCGGCTGGTTCTCACGCACGAGAGTGGCGGTCACCGCCCACTCCGGCAGGGCGTGCAGGTGGTTGACGTTGCCCTCGGCCGGATCCACGACCCACCACTCGCCGGACGGCAGTGCCCCGCCGTCCAGCTCGTCCTCCACCCAGCCGGCGTCCGGACGCAGGTGCGTGAGGCGGGGGCGCAGGATGTCGAGGGCCGTGTCGTCGTTGGCGGCGAGCGCGCGCATCAGCTCATCGCGGGTTCCGTAGCGGACCACCTCGCCGAAGCGCTCGCGCAGTGCCGAACCGGCCGCGCGCACGGCGATCGCGGTCTGGCGGAGCAGGTCGGCGTCGGAGGCGGCGACGTCAGTGGTCTGAAGCGTTTCGGACATGGTGGAACTCCCGTGTGAGAAGGGGTGGTTGGGCGGGTCGGATCCGGCTGCGCGGTCCGTCCTGCGCTTCTGTCTCGAAGGTATCCACCCTCTTGGTTAACTTCAAATGCATGTAAAGCACGGATAGGATTACTCGCATGCAATTGGATTTGAACCTGCTCACCGCGCTCGACGCACTGCTGGAGGAGGGAAGCGTGGCCGGGGCGGCCGCACGCCTGCACGTCACCGCCCCCGCGATGAGCCGGAGTCTGGGCCGGATCCGGAGCACGACCGGCGATCAGATCCTGGTGCGCACCGGCCGCACGATGACCCCGACGCCGTATGCGATCGCCGTCCGGGAACAGGTGCACGAGCTGCTGCACCAGGTCCAGGGGGTGCTGGCACCGAGCCGTGAACTCGATCTGGCAACGCTGGAGCGCACTTTCACCCTCCGCTGGCACGATTCCCTGGTCGCCTTGAGCGGCCCCGCGCTGCTCGCGGCCGTGCGTGGACAGGCGCCGGGCGTGCGCTTGCGCTTCGTCGCGGAATCGAGCGTCGACACCCCCGGGTTGCGGCGTGGCGAGGTCGACCTGGAGGCGAACGCCAACCGCCCGAGCGCACCGGACATCCGTGCCGAGAACGTCGGCGAGACCCGCCTCGTGATCGTCGTGAGGCAGGGGCACCCCCTCACCCGAGTCGAGACCGTCACCGCACAGCGGTACGCCGCCGCCGAGCATGTCACCATCTCGCGACGCGGAAACTTCAGCAGCCCATTGGACGAGGCCCTCGCACGGCTCGGCCTCACCCGCCGCGTGGTGGCCGCCGCGCCCACGGAAGCGGCCGCGCTGGAGTTCGCGCGCGGCTCGGACCTCGTGATCAGCGTCCCGGAAGCCACCACGCGGTCGGCGGTCGCCGACCTCGGCCTGGTCGTCCTGCCCCTCCCGCTCGAACTGCCGTCGGCATCGATATGCCTGTCGTGGCATCAGCGCTACGACACCGACCACGCCCACGCCTGGCTACGCGGCCTGGCACGAACCGCGCTGGCCACGTGCGGAGCGTCGTAGCCGGTGTCGTCAGCGAGGCCGTCCGGCCTTGTGGGCCGTGAGCGGTCAGGCGCCATTGCCCGGCGGGCCTCGCCGGTCCTTCAGATGGTCCACCGGTCAGTGCAGGATGCTGACGGCACGGGCGATGACCAGCAGGGAGGTCAGGAGCGCGGCGATGCTCTGAACGCTCATCAGCAACTTCGCGCGAGTGGACAGCGGCATCGTGTCGGTGGGGCTGAAGGCGGTGGAGTTCGTTACGGACACGTACAGGTAGTCCACGAGATCGGGCACCCAGTCGGAGTTGATGCTGGCGCCATCGGCAACCTCTTCCACCGCGTCGTCGTTCTCGTCCTGGGAGAAGCGGAAGTCCGCCAGCGGCAGCTTGTCGCGGGGGAGTTGCGTGCGTGTCACCGGGCCACCGCGGTCCAGCTCCCAGTAGGCGAGGCCGAACGCGATGATGTTGGTGAGCCATACCTGCAGAGCGGCTACCAGCAAGGAGCGGCCGTCCTTCACCTCGGCATGGACCAACTCGTGGATCAGGATGCCGAGCGCGGTGAGGTTGCTGGCCACGATGACCAGCACGAGAGACAGGGAGAGGAACCGGAAAGTGGTGGTCTGCCGGGTGAGCCTCTTGGGGTTGATCGCGATGAGCGGTACCAGGAGCAGCAGTTCCAGAGCGGGCAGTACGTAGCGCGGTGCGATCAGGAGCTGTTGCGGCAGGGCCAGGTACAGGGTGATGGCGATGAGTGTGGCGGCCACTCCTGGCAGCCGGGGTTCGCCGCGGCGTTCGTGCCGCGGGTGCTTGACGCAGGCGTCGGCTCGGCTCGTCACCATGGGTGTTTTCCTCCCGCACGCGTCTGAATCCGGCGTTTCGTGATCGTCTACCCTTCCACGAAGGTTGCAGGCCGAGCGGGTGTGTGGGACGGGAGTTCGCGGGCGGGTCGCCCGGCCGACCGAGGCGGTGGCAGGTCGCAGGAGGGCCAGCGTGCCGCTGCCATGTCCCTCGGGCGAGGCGCGCAGGAGGAGGTCATGGTGCGGTTGATCTGACGGTGCCCGGATGGTCACCGGCGTGGTCGGCGACGATGGTGGCAGCCGTATCCCAGCCGCCCACTGGGGTTCCCGCCTTGTCGGCACAAGTCCTGACCGGGCGTGAAGAGGCGGGCGATGGTATGCGTGCCAGATGCGGGGGCCGACGCGTTCCGCCCCCGGCCCTGGATGGGTGATGGCGGGCCGGACGGCTGCACTTGGTTCCTGCTGAGACCTGCATCAGATGTGGGCCCTGATCTGCTTCACCGGGTGCCCGAGTGTGTCGCCGATAGTGGCCAGTTCCTCATCGCCGAACCAGTCACGTTCGGGGTTCCAGATGGCGATCTCGAAGCGGGCGAAGCCGCATGGCCAGTCGTAGTCCAACACGTCCAGCGACGTGGCGGCGCCGCAGCACGGCACTTCCACGGCCAAGGTGACGAAACCGTCCTCACAGTTGCTTTCCAGCAGGTCGGCGTACCACTCGGTGTCGATCCGGTCACCGCAGTGCGGGCAGTCGATCCGCTCCAGATTCTCGCCGCAGTCGACGGGGGTGAGAACGTCGTGCCAGGTGACGTCGATCTCGACCTCCACGCCATCGGGCAGGCCGGGAGCCAGGTCCGCGGCTAGCGCGGCAGCCCGCTCGGCCGCCGGCCGGTCGGGCTGCCACTGGGGATCGGTCGGAATGATCGACAGGACGTCGTCGCTCATGGGCTCACTCAATTCGTCGGGCACAAGCGTTCGGCGGGGTGCCGTGATCGTAGGGCCACACGGCAGGCAAGGCCGTTCCCTGGAGGCGCTTCTCGTGGACGCCAAGGCCAGAGCCGGCGAGCCGGCCGGCACCCGTCAGGCCAACCGACCTGACATCACCCGTTCACGTTCAGTAGCTGCCTCGACGTAGTCGGAATCGACAATCCGAGCGGCACGATTCCCCACACTTGGCGGTCCGAGTCGATGAGGACGGCGCGCACAGCCCCGTCTTCGGACGCCGTTTCGCGCAGCAAGCGGTCCGGCCCCGGACTGTGGACCGGGGCATGCTGAGGATCCGAACCTCTGTGGGCGGCCTTGCTGCGACGCCGTCCGAGAGGGCTGCGCGGCGAACTTGCCCGTTAGAGGTAAATAGTCGTCATTGGTACGTTTTTATGCTTGTGGGTTGGTTACCTGGGAGGTGACCAGGGATGCGGGAGGCAAGATGATCACCCACGAGCAGATTGCCACCGTGCTGAACCACTCGGTGTGCGACGTCGACGGAAACAAGATCGGCGACGCTGAGCATGTCTTCCTCGACAGTGGAACCGGTGAGCCCGGGTGGGTCGGCCTCAAGGCTGAGCTCTTCGACACCAGCGAGTCTTTCGTTCCCACTCGTGGGGCAACCCTGGTGGAGGACCATCTGGTGGTCCCCTACGCCGCAGCCACCGTCAAAGACGCACCCAGAGTCGACGTCGACGCGGGCGGCTTCCTCGCGGACGACGAGGAACACCACATGTACGAGCACTACGGCATCGCCTGGGACGAAGGCCCGGGCTGGCAGCCGGTTGTCGATCGGCCTGAGCAGGGCGAACGGACTACCGACTTCCGGGCCGTTGCCGACGCCCCCTGAGCCGCGTTGCTCCCGCGTGAGAGCCCCCGCAGCCCGGCCAAGAGAAGACCACTCCTTCGGTTGCTCCCGGCGGCTGCGCCTCCATGGTTCCCGAAGACGGTGCCGCGATGACGCGCTCCTGGGAACAGGAGGCCGTCAATGGGCACCACGCACACTTGTCCCCGGCGGAAGCGCCACGGCCCGGCAGGCGGCTTCGTGGCCGGCAAGCGGGGCGAGGTCAGGTGCGCGGCGCGTGCGTCAGCTTCCGTGGCTCGACAGAATCTCCTTGACCTTGGCGATCGCGAAGCCCCAGCCCTGTGCCACGGTCGGCTTGCCCGGCACGGCCATTTCCTCCGGGTTGGTCAGTACGTCCAGCACGACCGGCCCCGGGGTGTCGAATGCCCGGCGCACACTGTCGTGGAGCTCGGCCGGGTCCGTGACCCGGATTCCGGTGATCCCGAGGGCTGCGGCGAGGGCGGCGAAGTCGGGGTTGTCGAGTTCCGTGCCGAACTCGGGCAGCCCCGCCTGCTCCTGTTCCAGCTTGACCATGCCGAGGCGTCGGTTGTCGAAGACGACGAGCTTCACCGGCAGCCTGTGCGTCTTGATCGTCATGAGGTCCCCCAACAGCATGCTGAGTCCTCCGTCGCCGCAGAACGCGACGGTCTGCCGGTCCGGCGCCCAGAGCTGCGCCCCGAGGGCCTGCGGCATGGCGTTGGCCATGGAGCCGAGATTGTAGGAGCCGATCAGGCGCCGGGTGCCGCTCATGGTGACGAAGCGGGAGAGCCAGACGGTGGCCATTCCCGTGTCGGAGGTGAAGACGGCGTCCTGGTCCGCGAACCTGTCCACCGCGGCCGCCAGTGACTCGGGGCGGATCTCGTGGTCCCGGTTGTCCAGCGCGGCGCGCATTTTGCCGGTGGTGCGGCGTTCGTGGTCAGGGTCGGCCAGCCGCCGCTGGCCCTCCTGCCAGTGGGCGAACCGCTCCCGGGCATCGTCCAGGTGGGCACGGTCGGATGCCGCCTTCAGCAGCGGAAGCAGGCCGCGCAGCGTCGCTCCGACATCGCCGGCGAGTCCTACGGTCACCGGGACTCTGCGTCCCAGGTGCTCCTCACGAGCGTCGATCTGAACAACTTCGCAGTCCTTCGGATACCAGTCGCGGTAAGGGAAGTCGGTGCCCAGCATGAGGAGCGCGTCACCGCTGTCGAACGCGTGGGCGGCGGCGGGGTTGCCGATGAGACCGGTCTGGCCGACCTGGAAGGCGTTGTCCTCCTCGAAACCCTCCTTCGCCTTGAGGGTGAGCACCATGGGCGCGGCGAGCAGCTCGGCGGTCTGAAGCACCTCGCTGCGGGCGTCGCGCGCCCCGCGGCCGACGAGGAGAGTGACGCGAGAGGCGCTGTTGAGAAGTTCGGCGGCCTCGACGAGCGCGGGGTCGTCGGGCCGGGTGACGGGACGATCGAGAGCGAAGCGCGCCGGCCGGTCCTCACTCAGTTGCTGGTCACCCAGGTCACCGGGAACGGTCAGGACGGCCACTCCGCCGTGGCTGACGGCGGCGCGTACGGCCGATTCGAGCATCCGTGGCATTTGATTCGGGGAGGTGAGGGTAGCGCGGTAGACGGCCACGTCGCGGAAGAGCAGGTCGTTGTCGACCTCCTGGAAGTAGTCGCTGCTGATCTCGGCGAGAGGGACCTGACCGCAGATCGCGAGCACCGGTGTCCGGCTCTTGGCCGCGTCGTAGAGCCCGTTGAGGAGGTGGACGGATCCTGGTCCCACAGTCCCCATGCACACCCCGACGGTTCCCGAGAGCTGTGACTGCGCCCCCGCGGCGAAGGCCGCGGCCTCTTCGTGCCGACAGCCGATCCAGCTCAGGCCGTCCGTGGTGCGGATGGCGTCGGTCAGCGGGTTCAGCGCGTCCCCGACGACTCCGAAGACGTGACCGACGCCCAGCTCCTTGAGTGCGTCGACGATCACATGGGCGACAGTGCGTGCCACAGGAATGCCTTCCGGTCCGGTGCGCCCCGCGGTACGAGGGCACGTTTCAGTGGGTGAAGCGGTCCGGGTGGGCCGTCCGCCAGTCGGGTGCCCAGCTCTCGGGTGCTGATGCGAGCAGTTGCCCCGGAGCGAGCCATTCATGGAGCTCGGCGTAGGAGCGGACGGTGTGCGGGTCCACCCGCTGGAGCAGCATGGGCGGGTGCAGGCCGCTCGGATCGTCGACGCCCATCGCCGCCATGATCTGGAGGGCGCTCTTCACCGTCGCCTCCTGATAGCGCTGGACGCGCTGGGACTTGTCGTCGACCTTGACGGCGCGGCCGCGG
This sequence comes from Streptomyces sp. NPDC005070, assembly GCF_053600395.1. Classification (NCBI taxonomy): domain Bacteria; kingdom Bacillati; phylum Actinomycetota; class Actinomycetes; order Kitasatosporales; family Streptomycetaceae; genus Streptomyces; species Streptomyces sp. NPDC005070. The sequence continues at coordinate 63,292 of NZ_JBSFZS010000001.1, forward strand.
CGTTCGTCCTGGGTGGCGACCCCCACGGGGCAGGTATTGGTGTGGCAGCGCTGTGCCTGGATGCATCCGATGGCGAACATCATGGCCCGGGCCGCGTTGGTGTAGTCGGCGCCTTGAACCAGGCGCTTCACCAGATCACTGCCCGTGGCGACCTTGCCGCTGGCGCCGATCTTGATCCGGTCGCGCAGCCCGACGCCCACGAGGGCGTTGTGCACTGTCATCAGGCCTTCGCTGAGCGGGAGTCCGACGTTGTCGGCGAACTCGAGCGGCGCCGCACCCGTACCGCCCTCGGCGCCGTCGACGATGATGAAGTCCGGTGTCGTTCCTTCCGCCAGCATTGCCTTGCATACGGCGAGGAACTCACGGCGGGAGCCGACACACAGTTTGAACCCGACGGGTTTGCCGCCGGCCAGTTCGCGCATCCGGCCCAGGAAGCGGACCAGTTCGCGGGGCGTGGTGTACACCCGGTGGAAGGGTGGCGAGACGACCGTCTCTCCCTCCGGTACGCCACGCACCTCGGCGATCTTCGCGTTCACCTTGGCTCCCGGCAGCACTCCGCCGATGCCCGGCTTGGCCCCCTGGCTGATCTTCAGTGACACGCATTTGACCTGATCGTGCGCCGCCTTGTCGGCGAACTGCCGCTCGTCGAAGTCCCCGTCGTCCGTCCGGCAGCCGAAGTAGCCGGTGCCGATCTCCCAGACGAGGTCGCCGCCGGGGCGCAGGTGGTATTCCGAAAGGCCGCCCTCTCCGGTGTCGTGGGCGAAGGCGCCGAGCTGAGCTCCGGTGTTGAGAGCCAGTACGGCATTGGCCGACAGCGAGCCGAAGCTCATCGCGGAGACGTTGAGCAGAGCCATGTCGTACGGCTGTGTGCAGTCGGGTCCACCGATCCGCACCCGCGGCGGGATGTCGGGCACCGCTCGCGGAGCCATGGACGGAGTGAGGTATTCACTGCCGGCCCGGTAGAGATCGAGTTCTGTGCCGAACGGCTCCTCGGCGGCGGTTCCCTTGGCCCTCTCGTAGACGATGCTGCGAGTGTCGCGGGCGAAGGGGCGCCCGTCGAAGTTCCGCTCGATGAAGTACTGCTGGAGTTCCGGCCGCAGGCTCTCCAGCGCGAATCGGAAATGCCCGAGCAGGGGATAGTTCCGCAGAACGGAATGCCGCCGTTGAACAAGATCATGGACGACCATCAGTGCGGCCACGAGTAAGGGGACGGCGACCCACCAGTACCAGGGGGAGATGAGTATGGCGGCGACGAGGCTGCTCACCGCCAGCAAGTCGAGCAGGACGATCAGACGTATCTTCAGCACTACGTCCTTGTGTCCGCAAGTCCGGTCGCCAAGCACGGCATTGACAAGGCGCAAGGATGTGCAACGAGTACAGGCTGCCGGAGTGCTGTGTCGTGTGAATGCGGGTGCGGCAGGCCGATCACTGGCCCGCTCGGCGAGGGTCTGGATTCCGCCGGGCCCGGGAAGGTTGGCATGGTCTCGCGTGTCGCGGCGGCATGCGCATTCACCAAGCCGGCCCGGTCAGCGGCCCATGCTGCCGGCCTGCGTATCAGGGCAGCAACCATCGCGATCCGAACTCGTGCGGCGACCGTCACCTCGACGCCGCCACGCCGTCCTCAGGCCGCCGGGAAGTGGCGCTGGATGCCGTCATGCTTCCGCTTCGAGGCGGTGGCCGCCGTCTCAGGAGGACGAACGCGGCGCTGTCCCACAATTCGAGAACCCCCGGGAAGCGGGGCTCCCGGGGGTTCATCTGCAGGCGACCTGACGAGGGCACGCTCCGCTGAAGTACGGGGTTGCCTTTCTGCCGCTATTGAAACGTCCCATCTCTCCCCTGCCGGTCACATTGATCTGGTGCAGCGAGTGAAATATGGGGCGCGGGCTCCGGCCGACGGCGGAACAAGACCTTGGTCGCCGTCCCCGGGGGACGACTCCGAAGAAATGGGAGCGACCGCGCGCTCGTGCGGTCACGGGCGGCCAGAGGACCCGGCCGCCGACGACCGCGTGGGCGCCCGCAGACCCGGACCGGACCTCTGCTCTCGTATCAGGCCTTGCCCTGCATGCTCTGACGTGCCGGGTTGCCCTGCTCCGAGGCCTTGGGGTCCTTCTCATCGGCCTTGGCACGCACCCCCTGCTCGATACGTTCACCGATCGACTTGTCGATGTTCGACCAGTACTCAAACGCTCGCTGTAGCACGGGCTCGGTGACACCGTTGAGCAGATGGCCGACGACGTTGTCCACGAGCCGGTCCCTGGCCGCGTCGTCCAGGACCTCACGCACCATCGTGCCGGCCTGCCCCCAGTCGTCGTCCTCACGATGAGAGACATAGGCGGCGCGGGTGATCTCACCGTCGGAGTGCCAGCTCGGGGGATTGCCGAACCGGACTGTGTCCGCCGCAGGGCCGCCCTTCGAGTTCGGTGCGTAGACGGGGTCGCTGGTGTTGCGGTACGCCATCGCCCCGTCCTTGGAGTACGTGTGTACCGGATTGACGGGTGCGTTCACCGGCAACTGCTGGTAGTTGGCTCCGATGCGGTAGCGGTGCGCGTCCGCGTAGGAGAACAGCCGCGCCAGCAGCATGCGGTCGGGGCTGGGGCCGATGCCTGGGACGAGGTTGTTCGGCTGGAAGGCGGCCTGTTCGATCTGCGCATGGTTGTCCGTGGGGTTGCGGTCCAGGGTCATCCGCCCGACCTCGATCAGAGGGTAATCGCCGTGCGGCCACACCTTGGTCAGATCGAAGGGGTTGAAGCGGTAGTCGACCGCTTCCTCGTACGGCATGACCTGCACGTACAGTGTCCAGCTCGGATACTCACCGTCACGGATGTGCTCGAAGAGGTCCCGCGTGTGGTAGTCGGTGTCGGCCGCCGCCATCTGGTCGCCCTCGTGCTGGGTGAAGAACTCGATGCCCTGATCGGTCTTGAAGTGGTACTTCACCCAGAAGCGCTCGCCCTGAGCATTGATCCACATGTAGGTGTGCGAGGTGTAGCCGTTCATGTGACGCCAGCTACGCGGGATGCCTCGGTCGCCCATCAGCCAGGTGACCTGGTGGGCGGACTCGGGGGAGAGAGTCCAGAAGTCCCACTGCATGTCGTGGTCACGCAAGTTGTTGTCTGCGCGGCGCTTCTGGGACCGGATGAAGTGCTGGAACTTCATCGGGTCCTTCACGAAGAACACGGGGGTGTTGTTGCCCACCATGTCGTAGTTGCCTTCACTGGTGTAGAACTTCACCGCGAAGCCGCGGGGGTCGCGCCAAGTGTCCGGGCTTCCCCGCTCACCGGCGACGGTGGAGAACCGGGTGACCAGCTCGGTACTGGTACCAGGCTGGAACACCGCGGCCTTGGTGTAGGCGCTGACATCCGCGGTGACGTCGAAATGACCGAACGCGCCGCTGCCCTTCGCGTGCGGCTGACGCTCGGGTATGCGCTCCCGATTGAACTGGGCCATCTGCTCGATGAGGTACGAATCCTGCAGCAGAATGGGCCCGCCCGGGCCGACAGTGAGCGAGTGCTCGTCGCTCTCCACCGGAATGCCCGCGTCCGTGGTGGTCGGTTTGGGTGTGGTGTCGGTCATTCTCGATTCCCCTTCGATGGTGCGTGCGGATACGGCATTGTGATCTGGGCGGCGGACCTTGGCTCAGAACTCGCTGGGGACCCACCGCCGAGGGCTCGACGCTCACAACGGCACGGCCGGGCCACTGCGGCCCCTATCCGACAGCGAGGCACGGGTAACCGCCATCGACGTCGCAAAACACCCATGAAGCGGTCGAAAGTGCCATCTCGCACCGCACGACTCCCTGATCCGGCTTACCGACTGCCAACAGCCGAGTCGATGACGACCCCCCTTTCCTCCCGGATCGCGCGTACCAAGGCAGGGCGATCTTCGGTGTGATGCCGCAGGAGACGGCCTGGACAGGCTCATGCCGGTCGGCGATCAGCTGGCGCTCGCTGCCCGGGCTGGGCCCGGTCGGCTGCCGAAGGTCCGGTACGAGCCACAGTGAGAGCCCGGACGTCAAGCGAGGCTCGTCCATGTCCAACAAGCCTGCGGTTCGCAACTCGGCCACCAGTGCGCATGCCTTCTCGATAGGGGCACGGCGCACGCGGAGCGGGGCCGGCCGGAGAAGCTCCGGCCGGCCCCGCCGAAGGGCCTGGTGCTGGGGTCAGATCCCGCGGTGGCCCTGGTAGTAGGTGCCGATCTGGTCGTGGTACCCCGCGTCTCCGACGTGCTTGTCCTTGTCGAACTCGGGGGAGTCCTTGATCTGGTCCTTCGTCAGGGCGACGTAGATCTTCCGCTCTTCGTGGTCGACCCGCTGCACGGTTCCGGCCGGCAGGAGAACGTGCTTGCCGAAGATCCATACGCCGGTGTCGACCACGAGGTGGGCGGAGTCGACGTCGTCCGAGTGCTTGTCGACCTTCCCGATGCCGCCGTCGGTCGCATCGACCTTGTACCCGGTCAGATCGGTGCCCGCGATGTGGCCGGAGGTCGGCTGGTAGCCCCAGAGGCTGTCACTCATGAGGAACGGCTCCCTTGTCGTGATGCATTGCCACTCCACGTTCAACTGTCCCACCGTGGAGTTCTTTTGAGTGCCACCGAATTCGGCAGCACCGCCGCCCTCCAAGTACCCCGATGCGGAGGATTAACCACGATCGGTCCATGCCGATGCCGCGAGCAGAAAAGGGTGGGCCCCGACACCGAAGTGCCGGGGCCCACCCTTGGATGCCGCCGGTCGGCAAGGCTCACCAGCGGTACCAGCGGCCGCGCCTGCCACCGCTGGCCGTCGGACGGATCACGAAGCCGAGAGCCCACACGATCAGTACGATGACCGCGATCCACCACAGCGCCTTGAGCGCGAAACCGGCACCGAAGAGGATCAGCGCGAGCAGAAGAACGAGAAGAACGGGAACCATAGTTATCAACCTCCGGAGCATCGGATGCCCGGCGGGCCGATCCGTATACCTGGCAATCCCGGATTCTTGAGGATCCCGGATCTGCGCCCATTCACTGCGGAAATATCTGATTCGAGGATGGGATTCGGGGTAATGGCGCTCCCCTCATAGTGAGTGAGAGGGCCTCACCTGGTTGGCGGCGCATCCTCCGGATCAGTGCGTGGTGCGCGTCACCGGGATCCAGAGCTGTGCCTCGGAGTGTGCTGGCTCGTCCGGTGACAGGCGGGTTCGCAGGATCTCCGGTCCCGGCCGGTACTCGTACGGGTTGGACGGGATCCACTGGGCGGCGACGTCACCCCACATCCGCTGCAGTGCCTGCGGGAACGGCCCGGTGTTGTCGAACACGGCCCAGGTGCCCGCCGGACAGTCCAGGACGTCGAGATCCTCGGGCACCTCGACGGCCGTGGTCACCACGGCGTGGTAGTAGTCGAGTTCGCTGCCCTCCTCGAAGCCGTCCGACAGGCGTACCGTCGCCGACACCACGCCCTCCGGGTCGTCGTCCGAGAGCCCGGAGATCCGGACCAACGTCTCCGGCGGGATGCTCCGGATGTGCTCGGCGATGTGCGGGTTGACGCCCTGGTAGATCAGCGGGACGCGCGCTTTCCTGCCGACGACCCGGAATGCCTTCTTCTCCACGATCCGATACCGCATGGTGCTGTTCCCTTCGACGGTGAGGCGGAAGGAGAGCCGGGCCTGCGAGTTCAGCGCCGCGCCGGTGCGCCTGGCCTCGCCGGGGCCGACGCCGTGCACGGCGCGGAACGCCCGGGCGAAAGCTTCCCCCGACGTGTAGCCGTAGCGGATCGCGATCTCCAGCAATGTCGTTTCCCCGCCCAGGACTTCAGCTCCCGCGACGGTCAGCCGACGGCGCCGGATGTACTCCGACAGCGGCATCCCCGCCAGCGTGGAGAACAGCCGCCGGAAGTGGTACTCCGACGTGACCGAGATTCGGGCCAGCTCGGCCACCTCGATGTGCTCGTCGAGGTGACCCTCGATGTACTCCATGGCCTGGTTCAACCGATCCAGCAAGCCCGGCCTCCTTCCCTTTCGATCCCAACGTTAGGAACGGCCAAGCCTGCCGCACCCGACATCCTGTGCCCGCTCCGGTCGGGTGGGACCCAGACCCATCGGGTCCAGGACCAGTGCTGAAGTCGCCAGCCGCACGGCGACGTTTGACCGTGTGCCGACGGGCTACTCGGTTCTTCCGTGAAACGAGAGAAGATGAACGCCGTGATCAGGCGAAGCGCAGAGAAATCGGTCCTCCGAGTGGCAGAGACCGGCTGGGCGAAGGTACGTCACCTACCTCGCAGGAGCGTGCGTACCTGTGTTGCCGCCGTCGCGGACGGGTGCACCACAGCCATCACGTACACGAGCGCCGAGTGGAACATCGTCAGGGGCGACGACTGAACCCGCGCGCCAGGTGCGTCGGCTCCCGGCACACCGTGCCGGGAGCCGACGCGTGATGGGCCGGGGCGCGCTCACGGACTCGATGCGACTCACGAGACGCGGTGTGAGGGGTTCCGTCGCACGATGGAGCCGTTGAGCGCCGTGGCGAAGGTGCACCAGCCCGCGTACGGCACGAGCGCGCGGGCTGCCGGGGGGCGAACCGGTGGGTGTGACGGATGAGTGCGGCGTTGCTGGCATCCAGCAGAAGGACACCGCACAGCGCGGCCTCGGGCCGACGCAGGCCGAAGAACAGCCAGTTCCACCCCGCGTTGAGGCTGAGGTTCACGGCCAGCGCGGCGGCCAGGCGAGCGCGGCGAGGGCCGTCGGGAGCCGCGTTCAGAGCGTGTCCGGCGGCGTAGGCGATCGTCGCGTAGAGCGGAGTCCACACGACGCCGAAAGCCCAGGAAGGGGGTTGCCATGGCGGTTTGCGCAGGGTCCGGTACCAGGAACTGTCGGCATCGACCGCGCGTGCCCCCAGGAGAGCGGTCGCCGCCACGGCGCCGGCACTGGCACCGTAGGACATCCACGACCTCGGCGCGTACCGGCGTCGCGAGCGTTCGCTGATCAGTCTCATGTCAACGGGGATCCCCTCCTGGGGGCGCCGACGCGCCGCGCGTGCAGCGTCTGGCACCGCGCACACCAGCGTGCTGCTGCGGCGCGAGTACCCATGGTCCGCCGGTTTCACGCGGCGGTCCCAGGGCGGCTTTTGGCGACTGGGCAGCGAAGCATTTCGGCCGACCTCCCTTCTGTCGTCATCGCCGGCCCCCGCGGTCGCGATGGGTCAGCCGGTTCTGGAGACGGGAGAGAGCGGCCGTGCGGTGTCGGCGCAGGGCGGCCCGTGCGGCATTGGCTCCGGGGGCGCCGTGGACACCGCCGCCCGGGTGCGCGGAAGCGGAGGCCAGGTAAAGGCCGGGGACGGGTGTCTCCGGGCGGCCGGTGCCGGGACTGGGACGGAAGATGAGCTGTTGGTGCAGGGCGGTGGTGCCACCATTGAGGGCGCCGCGGTGAAGGTTGGCGTCCAGGCCTTCCAGCGTGGGTGGGGCGAGGATGCGTCGGGCCCGTACGAGGCCGCGGAACCCGGGGGCGTAGCGCTCGACGTGTGTCTCGATGCGATCCGCGAAGGCTTCCTGCTCTCGGATGTCCCACGATCCCGTCAGTCCGTCGGTCCCTGCGTCGCCCCGCACCTGTTGCGGTACGTGCGTATAGGCCCAGGCGGCCTCGGTGCCGCGGGGAGAGCGGCTGGGGTCGGCGGTGGTCATCTGGCCGAAGAGACAGAAGGGTTCGTCGGGGACGCCGCCCATGGCGATCTGGGAGGCGAAACGCGTGAGGGCGTCGACGCCGTCGGCGAGGTGGACTGTTCCCGCCTGAGAGGCCTCCGGGCAGCGCCAGGGGACCCGGCTGTTCAGGGCCCAGTCGACTTTGAAGGTGGCGAAGTCCCACTGGAAGCGTTTCAGGTCGGCGAGGAGCCGTGGGGGGAGATGGTCCTCGGCCACGAGGGAGCCGTACAGAGCGGGCGCGGACACATCGGCCAGGACCGCCCTGCGGGCCGGGACTCCCTCGCCGGACGCCGTGCGGACGCCGACGGCGCGGCCGCTACGGATGACGACCTCGGTGACCTGTTCCCCGCAGCGGATGGTTCCGCCGCGCCGCGTCAGACGGCGGGCGAGGGCGCTGCTGAGGGCTCCCGAGCCGCCGACCGGAACGGGGAAGCCGTACGTCTGGCCGAGCATGGACATGAGCCATCCGAAACCGCCGCTGCCCGCTGCTTCCGGCGCCATGTCGGCGTGCAGGGCGTTGCCCGCGAGCAGGAGCCGGCCACCCTCACCGCGGAACTCCTCCTCGCCCAGCCGCCGCACCGGCAGCACCATCGTCCTGGCCAGCCGCAGTCCTCCGGCACCCCGTAGCCGCAAGGCCAGCGCGGCACCGGCGCGGACCGGGGGGAAGGGGGTGAACAAGGCGTCGAGGATGCCCTCGCGCAGTCTCTCCCAGACGCGCCACAGGTTTTCCCAGGCCGGTCCGTCGCCCGGAGCGAACACGTCCAGACTCGCGGCGGTCTCCTCCAGGTTACGGCTGAGGACCGCGCACCGGCCGTCGGGCAACGGGTGGGCGAGGACCTTCGGAGCGTGTCTCCACACCAGCCCATCGTGCTCCAGGTGCAGGTCGTCGAGGACCCGTGAAGCCGCGGCCAGGGGATAGAAGGCGCTGAAGACGTCGCTCGTGAAATCGGGGTCGACCCCATGGTCGTGCCGCACCGCCCCGCCGGGCGTGTGCTGGGCTTCCAGTACCTCCACACTCCAGCCGGCGTCTACCAGGAGGTTGGCCGCGACCAGGCCGTTGGGACCCGCCCCGATCACTATTGCGTCCGCCATGACGTACTCCTGGCTCGTTGTGTGGCGTCGCGCCGGGTGCCGTGACCGCTTCCGGGTCCCGGTGGCGCTTCAGGCACTGCGCGGGTACCCGCCCTGTCCGACCGGGTCATGGGACGGCTCTTCGGGCGCTTCGCAGAGTCGGGCGAGGCGGCGGAGCATCGCGCGGTGCCGCACCTGGAGCGCCGCGTCCAGGAGGCCGTTGTGGAGGGCGCCGCCCGGGCCGCGCAAGGGGTGTTCATCCAGGATCAACAAGGTGTGTTCGCCCCAGGGCCGCAGCTCCAGCGCGATCCTCGCGGTCCCCAGCGCTCCGCTGTCCGCCTCCAGTTCGAGGACGGTGTCCGGTTCGCTGCGGCGCACGATGGTCCGGTTGTGCAACGTGATCGGACCGATGGCGATCTCGTAGCGGAGGGTCGCATCCAGGTCAGGCCACCTTCCTTCGTCCGCTTCGACCCGGGAGGTGCCGACCACCCATTCCTCGAACCGTTCGGCGTCGGACAGGACGGCCCAGACGGCTGCGGGGGGCTTCCGGATCAGACGATGCCGTACGGCCATGTGCGCCTCCGCGGTTCGAAGTGGCCAACGTTCTGAACGCGTTCCCAAACCAGGCCGAAACACACATCTGGCCCGGGGGTGATGCTCGCGGACCCGATGGCACCGGTGTGAGGCGACAATTCGACTTGGGCATCGCCGACGCCTTGGCCGCCGCGCGGGCCTGCCTGGCAGGCCCGGCCGCGAGGCGGCCTCTCGCGGGCACGGGCTGGAGTGGCGAAAGGTGAGGCGAGAGAGTCAACCTCACGGCGAATGTGTCCATCATCGAGCCGTCCAACCCGGGCACTCCACCCCTATGGATCTGAACCACGATGAGGCACCCGTCCTTGAGGCGCTCACCCGCTATCACGATGTCGATGAGCTGGGCTTCACGCCTCCGGGGCACAAACAGGCCCGGGGCGCGGATCCGCGGGCGCGAGCCGTGCTGGGGGACGCCGTCTTCTTCGGTGACGTCCTGGCCAGCGGGGGCCTCGACGACCGGCTGACGCAGGGCGGAGTCCTGGAGCGGGCCGAACGCCTCATGGCCGACGCTGTCCACGCCGAGCACACGTTCTTCTCCACCTGCGGCAGCTCACTGTCGGTGAAGGCCGCCATGCTGGTGGTGGCCTGTCCCAGCAGCCGGCTCCTGGTGGGCCGGGACGCGCACAAGTCGGTGATCGCGGGCCTCATTCTCTCCGGCGTCGAGCCGGTGTGGGTGGAGCCCCAGTGGGACACCTCGCTCCACATCGCCCATCCGCCGTCTGCGGCCGCCTACGACAAGGCGTGCACAGAGCACCCCGACGCCGACGGCGCCCTGGTCACCAGCCCGACGCCGTACGGGGCGGCGGCCGACCTGGCCGGCATCGCCGAGGTCTGCCACCGCCACGGCAAACCGCTCATCGTGGACGAGGCGTGGGGCAAACACCTGCCCTTCCACGACGACCTGCCGTCGTGGGCCATGGACGCGGGCGCGGACATCTGCGTGACCAGCGTCCACAAAATGGGCAGCGGCCTGGAGCAGGGCTCCGTGTTCCACCTGCAAGGCGATCTCATCGATCCGGCGGAGCTCGCCTCCAGGGCAGACCTTCTCGGCACGACCAGCCCCAATGTCCTGCTCTACGCCGGCATCGACGCCTGGCGCCGGCAGATGGTTCAAGAAGGCCGCAAACTCATGGGCGGGGCACTGGAGTTGGCGTCCCGCACACGAACGGCCATCGAGACGATCGACGGCTTCCACGTCAACGACGCGGCCGACTTCTGCGGTCCCGGCCTCGCCGCGGATTTCGATCCCTTGCCGGTCGTGATGGACATCCGCGAACTGGGCACCACCGGCTACCGCGCGGCGGACTGGCTGCGCGAGCACCATCACGTCGACGCTCACCTGTCCGATCACCGGCGGATCAGTGCCCAGTTGACACACGCCGACGACGAGGAGGCCGTCGGCCGTCTGCTGACCGCTCTGCGCGATCTCGCCGACCACGCCGGCACTCTGTGCGACGCGCCACAGGTGGTCGTGCCCTCACCGGCGGAACTGCGCATGGAACAGGCAAGGCTGCCCCGCGACGCCTACTTCGCCCGGCATGAGAAGGTACCGGTCGCCGAGGCCTCCGGCCGTATCGCCGCGGAAATGATCACCCCGTACCCGCCGGGCATCCCAGCGGCCCTGCCCGGCGAACGCCTGACCGAGCCTCTACTGCGGTACCTGACCACGGGCGTCGCGGCCGGAATGTTCCTGCCCGATGCCGCCGACCCGCACCTCAAAACGGTGCGGGTCGTCGCGGAGGACTGACCTGTCCTCGCGGCTTCCGGCCGATGGGTCGCGCCGTTCTTGTGGCCCCTCGGGGTGGATGTCGCGTCGTACGCCCTGTCTTCAGACTTCAGGCCTCTGGGCGGCCGTCGCGGTTCTCGAAATCGCGCCGGACCCTGGCCCCCTCATCGTCCACCAATGCTGCCTGGTCCGGCAGTTCAAGCACACGGGAGCAGTGCTCGCACAGCATCGTCCCGCCCTCGGACCAGACGGCCGGCCTGCTCCCACAGGCCTTGCACACGCCCATGCGTCGGCTCTGGCCAGGGGTCTTTCGTTCCTCCATCAGTCAACTCCAGGTCATTCGTGCGGTCACAAACACGTGGACAGTGTGGAATCCGGATCGAGCCAAGAAACCGGGGGTCAAGGGTGGAGGAGCGTCTTGACCATGGCGTCCTCCTTGGCCTGGAACATCGCGTAGGCCTTGGGGGCGTCCTCCAGCGGCATGTCGTGGGTCTTGAAGGAGTCCACGCCGAGCGGATCGGCGTCGGTCAACAGGGGCAGGATGTCCTCGACCCAGCGCCAGACGTTCGCCTGGCCCATCCGTAGCTGGATCTGCTTGTCGAACATGGTCAGCAGCGGCATCGGGCTGGCCGCGCCGCCGTACACGCCGGAGACGGAGACTGTGCCCCCGCGCCGTACCAGCTCTATGGCGGTGTGCAGGGCGGTCAGCCGGTCCACGCCGACTCGCTCCATGAGCGGCTGAGCGACGCTGTCCGGCAGCAGGGTGGTGACCCACTGGGCGGCCTTCGCGAACGGCGCTCCATGGGCCTCCATCCCGACGGCGTCGATGACCGCGTCGGTGCCCCGCCCATCGGTCAACTCCCGTACAGAATCGGTCAGTTCGGACCCATCGCGTCGGGCGTCGAAGCATGAGACGCCGTGTGCGGAGGCGCGGGCAAGCCGCTCGGCGACCGGGTCGATGCCGATGACCAGGCCGGCCCCGCGGTGCTGCGCGATCCGGGTCGCCATGTCGCCGATCGGGCCGAGCCCGAGGACGGTCACCGTGCCGCCTTCGGGGATGTCGGCGTACTCGACCGCCTGCCAGGCCGTCGGCAGGACGTCGGACAGGTAGACGTAGCGGTCGTCCGGCGGCCCGTCCGGGACCTTGATGGGCAGCCTGTTGCCGAAGGGGACCCGCAGCAGTTCGGCCTGGCCGCCCGGGACCTGGCCGTAGAGCTTGGTGTATCCGAAGAGCGAGGCGCCGGTGCCGTGTTCACGGACCTGTGTGGTCTCGCACTGCGAGTGCAGTCCGCAGTCGCACATGTGGCAGTCGCGGCAGGAGACGTTGAACGGGATCACGACCCGGTCGCCCGGTTTGAGGGCGTGAACCTCGGACCCGACGTACTCGACCACGCCCATGGGCTCGTGTCCCAGGATGTCCCCGGGGTCCAGATAGGGGCCGAACAACTCGTAGAGATGAAGGTCGGATCCGCAGATACCGCTCGACGTGATCCGTACGATCACATCGTCGGCCTTCTCGATCCGCGGGTCCGGCACGGTTTCGACACGGACGTCCCTCTTGCCGTGCCAGGTCAGTGCGCGCATGAGGTCTCCTTCTGTCGCAGGGTTCAACCCCGGCCGGGGGTCAGGCGCTGGTCGGCGGGCCCGGGATCTGTTGGTTGTAGCGGCGGGCGGCCCGATCGTTGAGGCCGCTGCCCAGCCTGCGTACCTTCTCCGTCCAGGTGGAGGCGGAGCGATCGATGCCGTGGCCCTGCTCGATGCCGTGCCCCACCGGGCCGGTGTCGCCCGGCGCGGACGGGGGAGCGGGCAGGAGCCGGGCGGCGAGCCCGCTGAGCCGGGTGACCGTGGCCGGTGCCACGCCGTGCGCCACCGACGCGGCACGCGCGGCGGGAGTCAGTACCAGGCGGGTCCTGCGCTTCTCCAGCGCCCGTACGATGCGCTCCGCCGCACGGTCGGCGTCCATCGAGACGACGGGCGTCCCTGAGAGAGCCGAGAACCAGGCGAACTCCTGGGAGGATTGTCCGCCGAACTCGGCCTGGAGATGCGAGCCGGTGCGCATCAGCCCGGGATGGACCGTCGTGACGCTGAGGTGGTCTCCGGCCGTCTCGGCCCGTAGTCCCTCGCCCAGCGCGCCGACGGCGGCCTTGGCGCACGAGTACGGCAGCAGATGCGGAACGGCGAGCAGCCCGCCGACCGAGCCTATGAGGCACAGTCGGCCTCCGACCTCGCTCGCGCGCAGGGAGGGCAGTGCCGCCATGGCTGTGTTCACGGCGCCGCCGAAGATGGTGTCCATGGCGTCCTCGAAGGCCGCGCTGTCGAGCGAGGCCACCGGGGCGACCTGGATGACACCGGCGTTGGCGACGACGATGTCCAGCCCGCCGTGCCGGGCATCCGTGTGCCGGACCATCGACTCCACGGCATGCCGGTCGCGGACGTCACACACCGTGGTCGAGAACTTCTTGCCGGTCCTTTCCTCGGCCCATTCGGCGCCGCGTCGCAGTTCGTCCTCGTCGCGGGCCGCCATCGTGACCAGGCAGCCGCGCTGGGCCAGCCGTGCGGACAGCAGCAGCCCGAGACCCCTGGATCCGCCCGTGACGAGTGCGGAGAGGCCGGCCAGATCTGACCGGCGTGGAGTCGATGCCACTTTCATCACCTCGATAGGGAGAAGGGGAGGGGGCGCCGAGTACCCGGATCGGGTGTGCGCAGACGCGCGTTCCGTTGCCGAAGCCGGTCCGGCGGGTTCACGTGGTCCGGGTGGTCCGGCGTCAGCCGGAACCCCCGCCACCGAACGACCCGCTCGACCCGGACCCCCAGCGCGGCCGCTCCTGACGGTCACTGCGCCTGCTGCCGGAACCGCCGAGCTGATGCGGGGTAAGGCGCTCGCTGTCGTTCTCGGCGCGGGGCACCTCGTTCGGTTCCCTGATCTCCGAGGTCTCGTGTGCGGGCCCCGACTGCGGAAGCTTGGGCTGCTTATGAGCCTTGGGCGGGCCCGGCTCGCGACGGCGCGCCCGGATGCCCAGCCCCACCGCCCACACCAGGGCTCCCGCGATGACGAGCCCGCCCAGCAGGGCGCCGAGCGTGCCGAACGCGGCGTTCGAGAGCGCGATGTTCCAGTATGCGTGGTCCATGGCCGCCGAGTACCCGTACTTGTGAAGCACAGACTCCGGATCGTCCACCCGTCCCGGGCTTTCTGCGGAGATGTGCCCCAGTCCCCTCGGGGACGGGCCTGTTCCCCGCGGAGACCGGCCTGTGCCCGGTGGCCGGGTCTGTTTTCCGCCATGACCCGGTTTGCGCAGGGGCGGGAGGGATACATGGGGTGGATGGTCGCAATGGGGCACCGAACAGGTGCTGAGAGACTGCCGGGCATGGATGTCGCTCGCAGGAACAATGTCACCGTCACCGGCAACCCCCGGGGGCGGACGGTCGTGCTGGCTCATGGGTTCGGCTGCGATCAGAACATGTGGCGGCTGACGGTGCCCGCCCTGGCCGAGGACTACCAGGTGGTGCTGTTCGACTACGTCGGCGCGGGCCGCTCGGACGCGGCCGCGTTCTCGGCGGATCGCTATGCCTCGCTGAGCGGCTACGCCCAGGACGTGATGGAGGTGTGCGAGGCGCTCGATCTGCACGACGCCGTGTTCGTGGGGCATTCCGTCAGCGCGATGATCGGCGTGCTGGCGGCGGGCATGGTCCCGGAGCGGATCGGGGCGCTCGTGATGGTGGCTCCGTCCGCGCGGTACATCGACGACGACGGCTATCGTGGCGGCTTCAGCGCCGACGACATCGACGAGCTGCTGGCGTCACTGGAGTCGAACTATCTGGGCTGGTCGGCGGCGATGGCACCCGTGATCATGGGGAACGCGGACCGGCCGGACCTCGGTGACGAGCTGAAGAACAGCTTCTGCGCCACCGATCCGGAGATGGCCCGCGTCTTCGCCCGCACCACGTTCCTGTCGGACTCACGGGACGACCTGAAGACGGTGACGGTGCCGACCCTGGTGCTCGAGTGCACCCAGGACGTGATCGCACCCCGCGAGGTGGGCGCCTTCATCCACCGGGCGATCCCCGGTTCGACGCTCGTCACCCTGGACGCGTACGGCCACTGCCCGCACTTGTCCGCGCCCGAAGCCACCAATGACGCCATCCGTACGTTTTTGGAGAGCCTGCGGTGATGTGCCGCGCCGGACAGCACCCCGATCCGCACGAGGCCGACGACGATAAGTCGTCCGGGGCCGCGTTCGCCTCATTGCTGGAGGACAGTGTCGAAGATCTGTACGAGAGCGCGCCGTGCGGATACCTGTCGACGCTGATGGACGGCACCATAGCGAAGATCAACACCACGCTGTTGACCTGGCTCGGCCAGGAGCGTGAGGCGGTGGTGGGCCGGATGCGGTTCACCGACCTGCTGACCGTGGGCGGAAAGCTGTACCACGAGACGCACTTCGCGCCGCTGCTGCGGATGCGGGGCGAGATCAGCGGCATCGCCCTGGAGATCAAGCAGCCGAACGGCCGGATGCCGGTGCTGGTCTCCTCCGTGGTCAAGCACGGCTCCACCGGTGAGCCCCTGCTGATCCGCACCACCCTCTTCGACGCCCGGGACCGTCGCGCTTATGAGGAAGAGCTTCTGCGCGAGCGGAAGGCCGCCGAAGAGGCGCGCGAGCGGGCGGAAGCCGACCGGGCCCGGCTGGAGGACGCCCTCGCCGTCCTCCAGCAGTCACTGCTGCCCGACACCCTGCCGTCGATCCCCGGGGTGGACACAGCCGCCTCCTACCACACCGCCCACCCCGACCGGCTCGGCGGCGACTTCTACGACGTCTTCCCCATCGACGAAAAACGCTTCGGCTTCTTTCTCGGCGACGTGTGCGGCAAGGGGCCCCAGGCCGCCGCGGTCACCTCCCTGACCCGCTACACCCTGCGCGCCGCCGCCTTGCACGACCCCGATCCCGTCTCCGCCCTGAGCACCCTCAACAAGGTGCTCTACGAACGGTACGCGGGCGGCAGCGGTGACCCGCGGTACTGCACCGCGGTCTTCGGCACCCTCGAACCCGACTCCGACACCGGGCAGGTCGCCGTCCACCTGGCATCGGGCGGCCACCCGCCGGTCATCGTGCTGCGAGCCGAGGGCACCGCCGCATTCCTGCCCACCCCCGGTGGCCTCCTCGTCGGCATCCTGCCCTTCGCCCACTTCACCGCGGCCAGGACCGTCCTCGCCCCCGGAGACACCCTCCTGCTCTACACCGACGGCATCACCGAGGCCCGTACGAGCGAGGACCGCACCAGCCTGTTCGGGGACGAGGCCCTGCTCGCCTTCGCCGCCGACCACGCCGGCAAGCCCACGCCCGCCCTCGTCCGAGCCCTCACCGGTCTGCTGCACAGCTTCGGAGACGGGCTCGACGACGACACCGCCCTGCTCGCCGTCGGCGCCCCGGCCCCCGACACCCTGACGAGAAGCGCCCGATGAGCCCGCTGAAGATCACCACCCGAGATGCCGCCACCGGCCCCGTTCTGGAGATCGCCGGGGAACTCGACTATGACACCGTCTCCGAGCTACGGGAGTTGATCCCCACCGTCACCCTCCGGCCGGGCCAGCGCCTCACGTTGGACCTCGGCGGCATGGAATTCTGCGACTCCAGCGGACTCAGCGCCCTGATCGCGGCCCACCACCACGCCCACACCGCGCAGGCGGACATAGCGCTGGAAGCCGTACCCGCCAACACTCTGCGCATCCTGCGGATCGCCGGACTCGATCGATCTTCTCCCTCGGCCAGGGCGGCGACACCGGCCTCGGGACGATCCGGAGCCATTGAGCGATCAACCGGTCTTTACTGATTCGCCCCGTTCGGCTCGCCTGCTCCCGGGTACCCGCCCGCGCGCACGCCCCATCCGGCCGGGAAAGGAATCCATGAGCATCCACCGCGCTTCGACACTCACCCGCTGGCGGCGCTGGCGCTCGCAACCAGCGCTGCGCATTCCGGGCCGGGCCGACGACGTGGAGAACGCCAACCGCAGGTTCCTGCTGTACGGCGTTCTGCCCCTGTGGTTCGTTCCCGCCGTCGCGGACTGGGTGATGCACCGCCGCTCGGACATCGAGCACACCAGTGGAGTACGGGAGTCCGCGGTGCACGCCCTGATGATGACCGAGGCCGGAATCCCGGTCGTCGCGGGACTGACCGCCAAGGTCAATCCGCTGGTCCTTTCGCTGATGGGCGGCGCGGCCGTGGTGCACGGAGCCACCGCGCTGTGGGACGTGTCGCTGGCCACCGAGAAGCGCGAGGTGCGGCCCCTGGAGCAGCACATTCACAGCTTCCTGGAGGTGCTGCCGATGACGGCGGCCGCCTTCACCGCATGCCTCCACTGGGATCAGGTCCGCGAAACCTTCAGGAGCGGCACCGGGCCGGACGACTGGAAGCTCGTCCCCAAGGAGCGCCCTCTGCCGGCCGGTTACCTCACGGCGATCGCCGCCGGAGTCGGCCTGTGCGTCGCATTTCCCTATGCGGAGGAAATGATCCGCTGCCTGCACGCCCGCCGCGAGCACGACGAGGCGCGAAGCGACATGTGATCCGTCGCGGACCGCGCCTGATCCGTTGCGGAATGCGGGCTGGATCGGTGGAGCATCTCTTTTCACCCGATCAGGTGGGTCGGCCAATCCGTCCGGTGCCCAGAACCGGATTCCCCGTGTGAGGGACGAAGAGAAGGATCAGCGAGCACGGACAGGCTTGTCGCGTTGGGCGCTGGGTGCGCTGAGCGGGGCGCTGGCCGCGTTCGCCGCACTGGCGGTGGCCGAACTGGTCGCCGCGGTGGTGCGTCCGCAGTCCAGCCCGGTCGTCGCGGTGGGCGGCGCGTCCATCGACGCGACACCCGCTCCGGTCAAGGACTGGGCAATCCGCCACTTCGGCACGAACGACAAGCTCGTGCTGGAGCTCGGCATCCTCGCCGTGCTGGCTGTCGCGGCTCTGGCGTTGGGTGTTCTGGCGGTGCGGTTTCGGCGGGTCGGAACCGCCGGGGTCCTTCTCTTCGGGGTCGTAGGGGCGGTGGCAGCCCTCAGCAGGCCCGACTCGGTCGGCCTAACCGACGTGCTGCCCTCCGTGGTGGGGGCCGTGGCCGGGGCCCTGCTTCTCCACGTTCTGGTGAGCCGTCTGACCGCGGTGAGGCCGTCACCGGCGTCGGTGCCGCCCGCGCCCGTGACCGAGGGAGCGGGAGACGGCTCACCCGCGCGCGAGGATTGGGACCGACGGGGATTCGTCCTGGCGGCCGCGTCCGCCGCCGCGGCCTCGGCCGCTGTAGGTGTGGTCGGCCGGTCACTGAGCACCTCGCGCGGCCAGGGCGCGGTCGCCTCACGGCGAAGGGTCGTGCTGCCGGCCCCCCGGTCACCGGCACAACCGGTACCCAGAGGGGCCGGGCTTCGCGTCCCCGGCATCAGCCCCTTCGTCACCCCGAACGGCGACTTCTACCGGGTCGACACCGCGCTGGTGGTGCCCAAGGTGGACGCCACCGGTTGGCGCTTGCGTATCCACGGCAAGGGTGTACGCCGTCCGACCGCCTACTCCTTCGACGACCTGCTGCACAGGGAGCTGATCGAGCGGGACATCACCCTGACCTGCGTCTCCAACGAGGTCGGCGGCCCCTACGTGGGCAACGCTCGCTGGACCGGCGTACGTCTGGCCGACCTGCTGGACGAGTGCGGGGTGCGGCCTCCGTCCCGGGGAGGTCCGGCGGACCAGTTGGTGGCGCGTTCGGTCGACGGCATGACGATCGGCAGTCCGGTCGAGGAACTCATGGACGGCCGCGACGCGATGCTCGCTCTCGGTATGAACGGTGAGCCGCTGCCCTTCGAACACGGTTTCCCGGTACGGATGGTGGTCCCGGGCCTGTACGGATTCGTCTCGGCCTGCAAGTGGATCGAGGACATCGAGCTCACCACCTTCGATTCCTACGACCCGTACTGGGTCAAGCGCGGCTGGGCCCGCCGGGCCCCGATCAAGACCGAGTCGCGTATCGACACGCCCAAGCCGTTCGCTCGGCCCAGGGCTGGCACGGTGATGATCGCCGGCGTCGCCTGGGCCCAGCACCGGGGCATCGACAAGGTCGAAGTCCGCATCGACGACGGCCCCTGGCAGGAGGCCCACCTGGCCGCCGAGGACACCCGCGACACCTGGCGCCAGTGGTCGATGCCCTGGAAGGCCACCCGAGGCGGCCACACCTTGACCGTCCGCGCGACCGACCGCACCGGTGCGGTGCAGACCGGCAGACGCACCCGCACCATTCCCGACGGCGCCAGCGGACGGCACTCCGTCGTCGTCACCATCGACTGACCGCGCCCGCCCCCGTCTACCGGCCGGGCCCGCCCCGTGACAGGGGCCGCGCGCCCCTCCGAGTGTGGCAACGTGTAGACGCCAACGCCAACGTCTACATGATCGAAGCCGTCCTCATGCCCAAGAGCTGACACCTGTGCGCCGCACAGGAGGCACGTGGTGGGTGAAGCAGCGGCTCAGTTCTGGTTCACCGGCCACACGGCCGCGGGGTCGCAGTGGTCCGGGCACGCGAGCAGGTAGACCTCGTTCGCCAGGAACAGGTTGTAGGTGTCGGCACCGACGCTGTACGGCTGCTCCGGCAGGCCGGGGTGAACGGCGAACTCCATGCTCTCCGGCACCTGGCAGAGGTACACCAGGTCGGAGCCGCACGCGCAGGTGTAGGACTCGGGGTCCTGTGCCCAGGACGGCGTGCCGCCGACCTTGAACGCCTGAGCTCCCAGCCCGCGTGAGTCGGGAGTGTCGACGAGGGGTTTCAGCGTCAACGGCAGTGCGCGGACTGATGGTTCGGCTTCTGTTGATGGCCCGGCTACGTTCCGCTGGAGCAGTACGCGCCAGAACGGACGCGGGTAGGGCGGCTGCGGAGCGTCCCAGTATCGGGGCACGAGGCGGCCGTCGGCCAACTCCGGATCGGACGCGTCGTTGTGGGAACGGCAGTGGAAGACCATGAGGTGGTCTCCGCCGAAGTGCTGGATGTCCACGGGTATGTCGAGCTGGAAGTACAGCGCCATCCGTTCGCCGCAGAAGCACTCGGGCCAGTCGTCGGCGTCGTCCAGGAAGGGCCAGCCGCCCACTGAGTTCCGCGCGGGCCGTTCCAGCCGCTCGGTCCCGACCTCGATGGTGTGGGCAGGCAGTACCGCCGGGATGTCCTTCGCACTGTTTTCGGCCATCCGCTCACCCTAACGGCTGTGCCATGAACGCTCTTCGCGGGTGAGTTGGCGTCGATTCAGGACCCCACAACTACACGGAAAAGTGCAGCACTTGACCCATCCTGGCAGCCCCCGCGATGTCGACCAGTGGCTCCTGCGAACCTTTGCGTACGGCAGCGGTGACGCTGGAAGGGCAGCCCAACGCGTCGCCCGTGTCGACGTCGATCCGGGGCGTTCCGTGACGGGCGAGCAGGTGGGCGGCCAGGCAGGCTGAGCTGTTCACGTTGGCGATGTCCTCTGGCACGCCGATCGACGGGGCGAACATGCGGGCCGCGACCCGGCCCCTGTCCCACCCGGGGGAGTGGACGAAGCAGCCCAGCAGGTCCAGGCCTGCGCACACGGCGGCGAGCCGGTCGAGGGCCGGGGCCAGTGCCGCGAGAGCGGACCGGGTGCTGACAGGGACAAGCAGCCGTGGACGGCCCAGTGTTGCCACGCAGGCCCCTGACATTGTCGCCGCGGGGAGCCCCAAAGCAGGGAGAAGCAGGGCGAGTTCGTGTGGCGTCGGCTCACGCAGGTCGATCGGCCCGGCCTCGAAGACGACATCCACGGACGATGCCGACGACCCGCGGACCGTGCGCCCCTTGATCACTCGACCCGACACCCGTACATCGACCCGGTGCTCCCCGCGGCCCGCATGTGCCGCGAGGAAGGCCAGGGCGGCGACGGTGCCGTGGCCGCACGCGGGCAGTTCCCCCTCCGTGGTGAAGAAGCGCGCCGAGACGAGGGGGCGTACGTCCGCGCGGCCGCCCGCCGGAAAGGGGTCGTTCGAGAGGAAAACCGCGTGAGAGGTACCGGCCAGCGCGGGTACGCGGCGTCGCTCGTCATCCGTCAACGGACTGTCCAACGGACCGCCGGCCGAGGCCGAGAAGCCCTCGGCCACGACCGCGGTCGGACTGCCGCCGCGGCCCCCGCGCAGGCACGCGTGCACGATCGTCACGGGCACGTCGGCCCGGCCCGTGACCGACCGCGACAGGCGGATGGTCATCGGACGCGGGGCGCGAAGTCGGCGAAGTCCGGTGCGCCCGGCTCGTGCGGCAGACGTGCCGCCCGCGCGGCGAAGCTGACGGCGTGGTACCAGCCGCACAGCAGGAGCAGGTCCAGCAGTTGGAGCTCGTCGAAGACCGACGCGAGCCGTGCCCACAGCGCGTCGTCGATGTCGGAGCGCTCGTGGAGCGCGTCAGCGGCCAGGATGAGCAGGCGTTCCCGCTCGGACGTCCAGCACGCGTCAGCGGGGCCGCCGTGAACCAGCGACGCGGTCTGCTCGGGGGTGAGGCCGACCCGCTCGGCATACGTCATCACGTGCACGCCCCACTCGTACGCGCACCCGCACAGCGCGCACGTCCGGTCGATGACGATCTCGCGTTCCCGCGCGGTGAGGGTCAGTTGCCGGCCCAGCTCGTAGCGACCCCAGCCGTGCATCGCGCCGGTCATCGCGAGGTTTCTGGCGAACATCCGGAACAGCCCGATCGGCGGAGCTCCGCCGGGCATCAGGCGCGCGAACAGCGCGTCAGCCTGGGCGGTGTACGGCGGCTCCAGCAGGGCTATCCGCGGCATCGGCTCTCCCGAGGGGCGTTGTTTCGAAATAAGAAACACATGACGGTCGATGCTACTGTTTCGAATAACGAAACACAAGGAGTCAGTGAGAGCCGAGGAGCGTCATGTCGACACCACGCCCAGGATTGTCGGTCCGTGGCTCGACGACCGGCCGTCCGATCATGGCCGCGATGGACCTGTTCGGCCGCCGCTGGGCGCTGCGCATCCTCTGGGAACTGCGCGCGGGCCCGCTCGGCGCCCGCGCGCTGCTGGCGCGGTGCGAGGGTCTGTCGTCCAGCGTCCTGTACCAGCGGCTTCGCGAGCTCACGTCGAGCGGGATCGTCACCAGCGCGGCCGACGGCTACGAACTCACCCCGCTGGGAGCGGCCCTCGGCGACGCGCTCCGCCCGCTCGACGACTGGGCGATCGCCTGGGCCCAGGAGCAGGAGCAGGAGCAGGAGCAGGGGCAGGACGGCCCGGGTCCCGCCGAAGCGTGAAGCGCCTGGTGCCTCCAAGATGACGGGCGACGTCCCTCGTGGCCACAGGAATCCGGAGCCTTCTCGGCAGCCCCATGTACATCGCGGGCATCGATTGCCACTCGGCTACCGGTCCCGTCGGAAATCCCGGTCCCGTGGGAGGGACGATGACCGGCCTCGGATTCCCGCCGTCGTACGACGCGGACGCTCGGGCGGACTCGGCGGGCGGCAGCGCGCTGATCGTCACGGCGTGCCCATGAGGATGTTGCCGTGGAGGGTCGCCCGCCCGGTGGCCAGGGCAGCGGTGTCATCAGGGTCGAGATGTCGGAGAGCCCGACGAGCCAGATCGGCTCCGCCGCGCGCAGCCGGTCCCGGTCGGGCAGCGGCATCAGGTCGATCGCGGTCTTCCCGCCCCACGGCGGTACGACCGCCCGGTCGGTGGGGTCGGTCACCCTTGCCATCGGTTCGCCCGCGCGCCCGGCGGCGCTCACGTGCCCGGGGCCATCCGTGCACGTGCCGACGCCGCCGATTTGCAGCCTTCGCGTGGCCCTTTCCCGGACAACGGGATGACGTGGTTCGTGCGCAGTGCCGACCGGCCGTCGCGCCAGGCCGGCAGCAGTCGCGCGGCCAGCCGGTCCTCGAGATGCTCCGTGGCGCGGCTCCCGAAGACCACGTCGCTCTCCAGCCACGGCTCGTCCGCCAGGAGTCCGGCGACGACCTCGTGCCGTACGACCTGTTCGTGCACCGCGTCGGCCTCGACGTGCTCGGTATAGAACCGGACGGCCGCCGGACCGGCGTTCATCCGGCGCAGCGCCTGGGCCAGGCGGCGGGAGGCGGGGGAGGAGGTCACCTCGACAGTGGCGAAGTGACCCACGAGCGCTCCGCGCAGGGCACGGTGCAGGCCGAACAGAGACATGAGATTGACGGTGGCGAGCGCTTCGGCCGGGGACGCGTCCAGGTAGTGGCCGTACGAGGTGTCCAGGCTCAGGTCGGTCATCAGGTCGGCGAACAGCCGGGCGTGGATCTCGTCCGCGCGGCCCGCGCCGAACTCGTCGAACTCCACCGCGACCATGGCTGCCTTGGCCCGCCCGCGCAGCCGGGGGATCACCCAGGCGTGCGGATCGGCCTCCTTGAGGTGGTAGAGCGAGCGCAATGCCGCGTATTGGCGGACGTGTTCGAGGGTGCCGTGGTCGCGGAGGAAGTGGGAGAGGCTGCCGTCGGCCTCCCCGACCGGTTCGAGCTGGAGCTCGTCGAGTGCGGCCTCCGCGGTGTCGGACGCGCCGACCGGCGCGTCCGCGCGCAGCGCACGGAGGAAGCGGTCCTCCAACGCGGCGCGCAAGGTCAGGAGTTGGGGATCCCATTCACGGTCGTCCGGTACGCCGTCGAAGCCGAGGTAGTGGAGCTCGTAGAGGACGTACAGCGCGAGTTGGAGATCGTCGCCGTAGGGGTCCGCGGGAGGAGGCGGGAAGCCGGCGTTCGACCCGCGCAGCGCGTCGAGGAGCGTGGCCGAGACCGGGCCGCGCGGTTCCGGCAGGCGCGCGCCGGTCATGACGCCTCGTCCGGTTTCGTACGTCGGCGGTGGCTGGTGTCGCACCAGGGCGGTGTGCGTGTGCGACGGCAGGTGCAGACGGCCACCACGAATCGCCGTGACACCGTCGACTCACCGTTCTCACCCACGATCTCGACCGGCCCCTCGACCAGGAGCGGTCCCTCGCGCTGGACACGGATACGGCGGGGGCGCTCAGGCGTGTTCGGCACGGATCACCACCAGTTCCTCTGTCGTACGGCCGCCCACCAGCCCGCGCTCGCGCAGCCAGTAGAGCCGCGAGCGCAGTACGGGTCCGAAGGGCAGCCGGGTGCGCTCGACGACCTCCGCGCGCAGCCCGCCCGCCTGCAGCCGGGCCAGCGTCTCCTCGACACCGCTCAGGTGTGAATGCACGATCAGCAGCCGCCCGGCCGGACGCAGGACCGCCGGGGCCGCCGCGCAGATCCGGTCGATCAGGAGGCGGCCGTCCGCACCCGCGTCCCACGCGCGGGCGCGGCCCTGTGGCCGCGTCTCCCCGGGGGCGGGCACATACGGCGGGTTGGTGACCACCAGGTCGAACCGGCGGCCCGGTACGGCGGCCGACAGATCCCCGTGGCGCACTTTCACGACGTGCCCGCTGAGGAGTCCGTTGCACCACGCGGCGGCCAGCGCCCGCCAGGAGATGTCCACCGCCGTCACCCGGGCACCCAGGCGGGCCGCTTCCACGGCGAGCGCACCGCTGCCGGTGCCCAGGTCCAGGACCTCGGTGCGGCCGGTGATCCGCTCCCGGCGCAGGGCCCGTCTGAGCAATCCGGTATCCGTCTGCGGGCGGTAGACGCCCGGCGGGATCCAGCAGCGGAACGGAGCGGCGGGGGCCTTCTCGAATGTGCGGTTGACCAGGTGTGCCTTCACGACTCCGCTCCGAACGTGCTTGAGGGTGGCGGACAGGCCGGCCGGAAGCCGGCGGCGCCACACGGGTACCCCTGAGCCGCGGACGTAACGAGGGTGTCGTGTCGTGCCGGGGGTGGACAGGACGCGCGGAGAGGTGAAGGCTCACATCTGAGCATTACGCTCGAATAATGCCTAAAGCGGGCATATTGCGGAACTTGGGAGAGGCCGAGGAGGCAGGGACATGCGTCGAGAGATGGTGCGGAAGAAGCCCGACAAGAAGTCCGAGCCCAGTCGTCGCGCGCCCGAGGAAGTCGAGCGGCCTCCGCGTCCCGAGGTCCGAAAGGACATCGCGCGAACGTGGTGGCCGGACGGGTAGGCCGGTAGGAGAACGGCGCCGCCCTGAGCATGCCGGGGCACGCGAACTGGACCGTCGAGTGTGGCTGCGGAGGAGGCTCGCCGCTGTGTCGACCAACCCGAGAAGGTCGACCAACCCGAGGAGGGTGAGTCCGGGCCGCGCCGAGGAGTCGATCCTGGCAAAGAAGCAGATCAGCGCCGATGCCGAGGACGCGATCCGCGCCGAGGCGGCGAGCGGCGCCGGGAAGCCGGGCGGTATCGAGCCGCTGGCGGAGTCGCTCGCGGTGGCCGTCCGTCGCACCGGGGCCTCGGGTGGCGGGATCTACCTCGTGGACGACACCAGACGGCTGCTGAGCCTGAAGGTGGCGTGTGGGCTCTCCGGCGAAGTCGCCGCGTCCTGGTTGCGGGTGCCCGTGACGGCATCCGTGCCGGTCAGTGACGCGTTCCGTGAGAGCCGTGTGGTGTGGGTCGGTTCGCAGGAGGAGATGGCTCTGGCCTATCCGCAGACCGCCGCGGCGCTGCCCTACCGCTACGCCTTCGCGGCGGCACCGCTCTCCGGCCGCAGCCGCTGCTGGGGCGCGCTGTTCCTGATGTGGCCGGCCGGCCACTCCGGCCGGGCCTCGCTCAGGGAGAGGGGAAACCTCGCCGGGCACGGCCGACGTGTCGCTCGCGTGCTGGAAAACGCCGGCCGGGCGTTCGTGCCGCCGGACGAGCCGCACATGATCCCCGTGGACGGCGCCTCCGAGCGCTTCGCCCTGTCCGCCCACGCGCCCGCCGATCTCCTGGAACGGCTGCCGGAGGGCTTCGTCGCCCTCGACCTGGAGGGCAGGATCACCTTTCTCACCAGCCGGGCAGCGTCCCTCCTCGGCCGCCACGTCAGCCAGCTCCTGGGAACCAGGCCCTGGCAGTCGCTGCCCTGGATGGACCAGGTCCTGGTCGAGGATCACTACCGCACTGCGGTCATCAGCCGTGAGTCCGTCGCCTTCACCGTGCTGCGGCCGCCGGACACCTGGCTCGACATCGGTCTCCACCCCGATTCCAGCGGCATCAGTGTCCGCGTCACGGCACGCCGTTCCGGGCCCGGTGACCCGCCCCGTACGCCCTCCTCACCCGCGCCCGAGGCGTCCGCCGGCCGTCTGTACCAGCTCGTGCACCTGGCGGCGGCTCTGACGGACGTGATCGGCGTTCAGGACGTGGTCGACCTGATCGCCGTCCAGATCCTGCCCGCCTTCGGGGCGGACGGCATGGTCCTGGCCGCGGCCGACGCCGGACGCCTCAGGATCATGGGCCACCACGGCTACGACCCGGGGACCATCGAAAGCCTCGACGGGCTTCCGATCCAAGCCAGCCTGACGCCCGCGGGCGAGGCGCTGATCAGGGGAGTTCCCCTGTTCTTCTCGGACCCCGACGAACTCGCCCACAACTATCCGGCCACACCCCGGATCAGCGGTAAGCAGGCCTGGGCCTTCCTCCCGCTCATCAGTGACGGCCGCCCCGTCGGCTGCTGCATCCTCACCTACGCCCGGCCCCACATGTTCACGGCCGACGACCGGGCCATCCTCACGTCGCTGGGCGGCCTCGTGGCCCAGGCCCTCGACCGGGCGCGCCTCTACGACGCCAAGCTCGACCTGGCCCACACGCTCCAGCAGGCACTCCTCCCGCGCAGCCTGCCCACGGTCGGTGGTCTGGAGGTGGCGGCCCGTTACCTCCCCGCCGGCCACGGCATGGACGTGGGAGGCGACTTCTACGACCTCATCCGGCTCGACCACACGACCGCGGCGGCCGTCATCGGCGACGTCCAGGGCCACAACGTGGCGGCCGCCGCCCTCATGGGACAGGTCCGTACGGCCGTCCACGCCACCGCGGGCGCGCGGCCCGACGAAGTGCTCTCCCGCACCAACCGCGTCCTCGCCGACCTGGAACCCGACCTTCTCGTCTCCTGTCTGTACGCGCACATCGACCTCGCCCGCGGGCAGATGAGCCTGGCCAGCGCCGGCCACGTGCCACCCCTGCTCCACCGGCCCGGGGAACGCCCCGGTGTGCTGGAGATCGAGCCGGGTCCGTTGCTCGGCATCGGTGTCGATCTCCCGTACCCGATCACCACGGTCCGGATGCCCCCGGGGACGATTCTCGCCCTTTACACCGACGGACTGGTCGAAGTGCACGGCACCGACCTCGACCGGATGACCAGCGGGCTCGCGCAGCTCCTCGCGGGCCGGTCGAGGCTCGCCGAACTCGTCGACAAGCTCATCCACCACTCCTGGCCCCACGGCCTGCCGACCGACGACATCGCCGTACTGCTGCTGAAGGCCGGCCAAGCCTGAGGCCCGCGATCGAACGGTCGGGATGGCCCGCGTCCCGCGCGCGTTCCGCAGACGGGTGACGTCAGCGCGTTCGGAAGGCACGTGGGCCCCCGCTGGGGCAGCATCGGGATGACGTCGGCGAAACGTGCGGTCCCGGTCGCGCGACGTGGCAGTCGTACGACGTGGAAGGGGAGCCGGTGCTCGGCCAGGCGATGGGGGCGATGCTGCCGGCCGCGTTGGCGGTCGCGCTCAGCCCCTTCCCTCTGATCGGGATCATCCTGATCCTGTCCGGCACGCACGGCCGCCGCAACGGCCCGCTGTTCGCGGTCGGCTGGATCACCGGCCTCACGATCGCGGCCACGCTCATCGCGTTGCTCTTCGGCGGGGCCGACGACCCCGACAGCACCTCGTCGGCGGTCGCCGACTGGGGACGGGTCCTCGCCGGAGGAGCCCTCATCGTGCTCGGGGTGCGCACGTGGTGGAGCCGTCCGCGCGCCGGTGAGCAGGCGGAACAGCCACGCTGGATGGCCTCCCTCGAGGACGCCACCGCCGGACGGGCGCTGCTCCTCGGCGCCCTCCTCTCGGGAGCCAACCCCAAGAACCTCGTCCTGACCGCGTCGGCCACCACGTCGATCGTCGAAGCCGGGGTGCACGACGTCGGTCTCGTCGCGGCCGTCGCCGTCTACGTCCTCGTCGCCTCGTGCACTGTCCTCGGCGCCGTCGCCCTCCATCTCGCCGGAGGACAGCGCGCCGCGTCGTTCCTGGACACCATCAGAGAGTTCATGGTCACCAACAGCACCGTGATCACGGTGATCGTGCTGCTGCTCCTGGGCGCCGGCGTCCTGGGTGACGGACTGTCCGGGCTCGGCCGCTGAGCCCTCCACCGGACTCGGCCGACGGCCGGCGACGGCCCGGCAAGGGGACCACCGTTCGTGAGGCCGGCGACGGAGTCACCTGTCCGCCTGCCGGTGTGCGGGGATCCGTGCGAGCTGCCGCTCGAGCTCCGCGCGGATGTCGGCGCGGAGCTCCTTGGTCCGGACCCACTCGATGAGCAGTTCCGCCACGCTCCGCAGCTTGACGTTCGTCCGCTGCGAGATGGCCCGCAGCACGTCCCACCCCTCGTGCGGCGTGAGCCCGCCCAGGGCCAGCACGACGCCGATCGCCTGGTCCACCACGGCGTGCGACCGCAGCGCCTCCTGGAGCTGGATGTTCTCGCCCTCCAGCTCCCTCACACGCGCCGTGACGCCTGCCTCCAACGACGTCGAAGAGGTCGAGTCCACCTCGTCGCCCCCAGTCACCGTGTCCTCCGCGGTCTGGTATCCGGTAAGGAATTGTCCGCTTGCCCGTGTCCCTGCCCGCATGCCCGGATACGGCGGGTGAAAGCTCCGTCCGGGTCATCGAGAGACGTGGATCACTCCGGCCGATCGGTTCAGACAGCCCGGGGAGGACCGGCTCGCCGACAGCGGCGGCTGTGTCGCATCCCATCTCGCCGCCGAGGGCTGGGCCACATCGCGCCGCCGTCGGCCGGCTGGGAACAGGGGCGTGCGCTCGTCGCCTGAGGGGCGGTACTCACGCCGGCCGCCCGCGCGATCACGAGATGTCGTACGGGCGGCCAGGTCGTCATGGGTTCGTGGTGCCGGCTCGGCGTGATCGCGCTCGGCCGAGCTTGCCCCGGCTGCTCAGCGCGTCGCGCAGCCGGTCGACCATGCCCACCCCGGTGCCAGGAGCTTGTTGGCAATGGCGGGCTGTCGTCCGGAGCCGCGGGTCCATGCGCCAAGGCTTCGGCCAGCGGCAGACAAGGCTGGTGCCCGGGTGCCCCGGCTTCGCCGGTCGGGCTCTCCGGCCGGTGCCGCTCCACCACCAGGTTGCGGGTCTCAGTCGGCTCCGAGGTACTCGACGTGTTCTTTTGACGGCTGGTGTTCGGGCCAACCGGGGGTGCCGGTTTCGGCGAAGCGGATCCATGACTGGTGGATGTGGCGGGCCAGGGCGTCGGGGGGAGGGGTGGTGCCGAGGAGGGCTTGGGGGCCGTGGAGCGAGGGCAGTGAGAGGCGGTCGAAGACGAAGGGCAGTTCCATCACGTGGCTCGCGCCGAGTTGTCCGTCCAGCGCGTCGGAGCGCCAGGCGAACTCGTAGCGGTAGGTGCGCCCGGTTGCGGCGTGGGCGTGTGCGGCGGCCATTCGTCGGGTGCCGGTGGTGAAGAGCCCGTCGCTGAGGATGATGGTGCGCAGTTCAGCGGTGGTGGCGTTCGGGTGCCGTGCCCGGTACTCGCGTACGGCGTCCTGGGGGGTGCAGCCCGGACCGGACTGGAATTGCGCCGCGGTGGTACGGAGGTCGGCCTCGGTGCTGCCTGCCAGGAAGCCGAGCGGGGCGAGGTAGAGGCTGCCTTCGTCGAGGTTGGAGCCGATGAGCAGGTCGGTGCCGCTTCCTCGCGTGGCCAGCACCGTGGCGGGGTGTTCCTCGGCGACCAGGCTGAAGGGCGTGATGCCGCCCAGCGGGTGGTGTCGGGTGGGCGTGCGCAGATCCAGCTCGCCCAGGCGGGGCAGGAGGGCGACGAGACGGGCATCGGCGGTGTCGGCAAGGGCTGTGGCCGTGGGCTCGGTGCCCAGTTCGCGTCCGACCTTGCGGGTGACGATGTCGGCCTGGTCGGGTGTGAGGGCTCCGGTGCCGGTGCCGCTCTGGATGACGGCCCGCCGCACCAGGCCGGATGCGGCGGGATCGGCGAGGATGCCGCCGACGATGACGGCTCCTGCGGACTGGCCGAAGAGGGTGAGGTTGGAGGGGTCCCCGCCGAAGCGGTCGATGTTGTCGCGGATCCATCGCAGGGCGGCGAGGACGTCGAGCATGCCGCGATTGTCCGGCGCGTCGGGCAGGTGCAGGAAGCCGGGTATGCCCAGGCGGTAGTTGACGGTGACCAGGACCACGCCGTCGCGGGCGAAGGTGGTGCCGTCGTGGAGCGGTGCGCGGTTGGATCCGGCGACGAAGCCTCCGCCGTGGACGAACACCATGACCGGCCGCCGTCCTGGGCCGTCCGTCCGCGGGGCCCAGATGTTCATGGTGAGGTAGTCCTCTCCGCGCTGCCAGCCCGGGCCGAAGTAGGGGGACATGTCGAGGGTGCCGAAGGCGTCCCGGACGGGCTGGGGCGCGGTCGGCCCCGGCCGTGTCGCGTCTCGCACCTCGGTCCACGCGGGGTGCGGGCGCGGTGCGGTGAATCGCTCGCGACCGACGGGCGCAGCGGCGTAGGGCACGTCGAGGTAGACGGCACCGTGTTCGTGGCGGCGGCCTCGGACCGGGCCGCGAGTGGTGGGGATGATGACGAAGTCGGGTGGTGTCACGTGGGTGTCTCCTCGCCGCCGGATGTCTCGGGGGCGCCGCCGCCCCGGCGGGCCTGGGGCGGCGGCTTGTCGTAGGGCTGCTCGAGATCCGGTGTCAGTACCGGGTGAACGGTGCCCAGCCCTTGATGGCGAAGCCCTTGCCGGTGTCTTGGACTTCCAGGGCGCTGTGGCCGCTGAAGTGGGCCGGCAGTACGAGGGCGCCCGTGTCGGCGGCCCAGCCGAGCAGGGCCCGTCGGGTCGTGCGGGACTGGGCCGGGTCCTGGCAGAAGCAGCTGTTGTGATCCGGGTGGGTGATCTGGAGCGGGCTGTGCAGCAGATCACCGGCGAACAGGGCCCGGTCGTTTCCGGAGGCCAGCTTGACGATGCCGGATCCGGGGGTGTGGCCCGGGGCCGCCTCCAGGCGCAGGTGCGCGTCGATCGTGTGGGATCCCTCCCACAGCTTGACCTGGCCGGCGGCGTGCACCGGGGCGAGGCTGTCCTCGAACACGTTCTCGTTGACTCCGCCGGCGATGCCGGGGTTGTTGTCCGGGTTGAAGAACTCGAAGTCCGCCTTCGGCATCAGGTAGGTGGCGTTGGGGAACGTGGGAACCCAGGCGCCGTCGAGCAGGCGGGTGTTCCAGCCGACGTGGTCGACGTGGAGGTGGGTGTTGACCACCAGGTCGACATCCTCGGGTCGTACGCCGGCGCGGGCGAGGTTGCCGATGTAGTCGAGGTGCAGATGGTCCCACGCGCCCACGGCCGGGCGGGCCTTGTCGTTGCCTATGCCGGTGTCGATCAGTATGGTCTGGCCGCCGCTGCGCAGCAGCCAGGTCTGCATGGCGATGTGGACCATGGCGTCATCGGGGCTGTGGTGGTCGGGGACCAGCATGGCGCGGTGCTCCTTCCACGCCTGCTCGGGAAGGTCCGGGAAGAACTGGTCCGCGGGCATGATCGGACCGTGCATCTCCTCGATGCGGGTGACGGTGACAGCGCCGAGGGCGATCTCGTGTGTGTCCTGCATGGTCTTTCTCCGTTACTTGTTGAGGCGGGCGAGGAGCAGGTTGGGGTCCTTGGCGGTGACGTACGCGGCGCTCAGCACGTAGGCGGTGTTGCCGCGCAGGGCGATGGACGTGGGGTTCTGCAGGCCGTCGGCCGGGCTCAGCACGATCGTGTGGCTGCCGCCGGGCCGTACCAGCGCAACCTGGCTGGAGCCGTTGAGGGTGGCGAGGAGCTGGTCGCCGCGACCGGTGAAGGCGAAGTCGTCGATCCCCGTGAGCCCGCTCGCCTCGGTACGGACGCTGCCGGCCCGCCCGTCCCGCAGGACGGGGATGCGCAGGACGGTGCCCCGGTCGAAGTTGGTGGCCCAGATCTCGCCGTCGCGGATCTTCAGGCCGTTGGCGCCGAGGAAGCCGCTGGAGGCCAGTTCGGGCGCGGTGGACCAGGCGGTGGGTGTCCCGCCTCGGGTGGGGACGCGCCAGATGGTGTTGAGGACGGAGTCGGTGATGTAAAGGGTGCGGGTGCGTGCGTCCAGCGCCAGGCCGTTGGGCAGGCCGCCTGCGGGAAGCGCGGCGATCCGCTGCGGCCGGCCGCCCGGGTGCAGGCGCCACACCCCGGTCAGGTCGGGGGTTCCCGTGGCATACAGGAAGTAGAGGGTGCCGTCATGGGCGCGGACGATGCCAGTGGTCAGGGCGAAGCCCAGGACCGGGGTGTGGATGCCGCCGTCGGCCGGCGCCGGCAGGGTGGCCAGGATTCGGGTGCCGCCGTGGGCGGAGATCCTGGCGACCTGGCGGCCGACCGCGAAGGTGACGTAGGCGTCGCCGTCCGGGGCCAAGGCGATGTTCTCCGGTGTCCGGCCCTTGGCCAGGTCGAAGTGCGCGGCGATCCGCGCGTCGCTCAGCGTCGGGGAGGCGGCCGATGCCTGGGAGGGTCCGAGCGCGACCCCTGCCACAGCGGCCAGGGCGGCCACCGTGGCGGCGAGAGGGGAGAGTTTCTTGGTCATGGTTCCTTCAGTCGTTTTCGGGCATGCGGCAGCCACACGCCGACGCATGCGGGGAAGTGTGCTGTGGGCCGGGCCGACAAGAAGGCGCGTGGCCACGGGCGGCGTCCACCGGCCGCCGTCCGGGCAGCGGGGAGCCGGGTGCGGGCAGAAACAGCGCCTGGTGCCCGTAGTACGCGGATCAGTCGGCGGCAGTACGGGGGCCTGGTCGCGCGGGACCGGCCGGGTTGGTCGGAACGGACGCCGGCGGAGCGGTCCGGGCAGATGGGACGGTTTCCTGTCCCGGCCCGGCCTGCGCGGTGGCCTGCCCCAGCAAGGCCAGCGCCGCACGCGAAGGGGAGCCCGCCTCGGTGGTGGCCACGACGACGCTGGGGCCCGCTCCGTGGCTCAAGGTCTGCTGGATGACGTCCACCGCGCCGACCAGCGGGTGGCGCATCGCATAGGCGGCGACGGTGCACGCCCTGACCCGGTGGTCCGCCCACATCGTGGCGAACTCCGCGCTCGTCGAACTCAGTTCACCCACCAGCGCGTGCAGTGCCGCGTCCTGCGGATGGCGGCCCGCCACCAGCCGCAGGTTCCCCACCACGGCCCTGGCCTTGCTCGGCCAATTCGCGTACAGCTCGCGGGTATGACCGTCGAGGAACACCAGGCGGGCCATATTGGGACGCTGCCCCGCGATCTCCGGGGCCCTGGGGTCCAGATGCCCCGCGAACAGGGCGTGTCCCAGCCGGTTCCACGCCAGCACGTCACTGCGCAGGCCGAGAACGACCGCCGGTACGTCCGACAGGACGTCCAGCAACTGCCGTTCCGCCTCGCTCACGCGCTCCGGCGCGGGCCGCAGGGCCCGCGGCCGGTGCCGGTCCGCCCGGGCCAGGTCGTGCAGATGCCGCCGCTCGGAGTCATCCAGCCGCAGCGCCCCGGCGATCGCGTCCAACACCTCAGGTGAGGCGCTCTGCGACTGGCCCTGCTCCAGCCGCGTGTAGTAGGAGGCGCTCACACCCGCCAACAACGCCAGCTCCTCGCGCCGGAGTCCGGACACGCGCCGGCGCTCGTTGTAGGTGGGCACTGCGGCATCCTCGGGGCGCAGCTGGGAACGCCGCGTCCGCAGAAACTCCCCGAGCTGCGATTTTCCGTTCATGGCTCCGAGTATCAACGCCTCGCGGACACCCAGCCTGCCCCAGCTGTGAATAGGCACGAGCGGGTCTGGTTCCCGAGCCGCACGGCCGCTGAAGTGGATGCAGACCGATCAGCCTGCCCAACGAGGAGCACCCCCGTGAGTACCACCCCCCGACCCGACGCCCTTGCAACCTTCGACTCCCTGGACCCGGCCGCCTACGCGTTCACCAGGCGCACCTGGGTCGACGCCCCACCCGCCCGCGTCTACCGCCTGGTCGGCGACGTGTCCTCGATCAGCCGCTGGAGCCCCAACGCGACCGACGCCGCCTACGACCACGACGCCGGACCCCGGGTCGGGGCCTGGTTCAGCGGCCACAACCGCAAGGACGGACGGGAGTGGACCACCCGCTCCCAGGTCGTACGAGCCGACCCCGCGGCCGCGTTCGGGTTCGTCGTCGGCGGCACCGAGAACGGCATCGTGCAGTGGGACTGGACCTTCCACCCCCAAGGCCGCGGCACGATCGTCCGGCAGTCCTGGCAACTCCTGCACCTCGACCCGGTCCTGGGCACCACCCGCGCCGACCTGGACGACCTGCGCCGCTACATGGCGGACAGCGTGGAGGTCACCCTGGCATCCATGGCCCAGTACTTCGCCGGGGACTGCGGGACAGACGGGATGACCCCCGGTATACCAACCTGACAGATGCGCGCGGCCGGTGAAGATGATCGGTACGACCGTTGGCGTCAAGCGCTTGGATCCCGGCTGACCTCGCGCGGCGGCAGCGGACGCTCCTTGACCCGCCGCCGCGACAGCGCCGGGAGGAGGCGGACCGCCTTCAGGATGCGCCGGCCGCCCTGGGTCGCGCCCAGCGCGTTCGATCCGCCCAGCAGCGACAGGAACGGGCGCACGGTGTTGCTCGGCAGGGCGGTTCATGCCTCCGCGCCGTCCTCGTCGTCCACAGCGCGACCCTATGAAACGCGACCGATGTCAGACGGCAGCCACATGCCTGGTCTTGAAAAGCGGACTGGCGGTCCGTATAGTCGTCCGTATGCGGACCGCCGGTCCGCTTCGTTTGGGGGCCCCGCCTTGTCGGGTGGCCTGCCATGGGGAGCATCACGCCTGTCTGCTGTCGGCCCCATGGCGAATGGCCGTACCCACAGGGCCGCGAACACTGTGTGTTCGAACAGGATGGAAGGCTTGATCATGACAATGCCGATGACAGCCGCGGAGCTGTACCGCCACGGTCTGCGACTGCTGCTGGAGAAGGACATCGCGGGCTGGGTGGACCTGTGGGACGAGGACGGTGTCCTGGAGTTCCCCTTCGCGCCGGAGGGCTGGCCCGTACGGCTGGAGGGCAAGGCTGCGGTCGGCGCGTACATGCGCCACTACCCCGACCACGTCGACCTGCACGACTTCCCCGAGGTGACGGTCCACCAGACCGCCGCGCCGGAGACTGTCGTGGTGGAGATGCGCGGGGTCGGACGCCTGGTGGAGACCGACAGCCCCTTCGACATGACCTACATCGCCGTGGTCACGGTCAGGGACGGGCTCATCACTTCCTACCGTGACTACTGGAATCCCCTGGCCGTCCAGCAGCCCGGCGCCGATTTCGTGGGAGCGAATTGATGACTACCACCAGCGCCACCCTGGTCATCGGGGCCACCGGCACCACTGGCAGCCGCGTCACCGCCCAACTGGCCGCCGAGGGCCACCGCGTCAAGGCCGCCAGCCGCAAGGCCACCCCGGTCGACGGCGCGCAGGCCGTCCGCTTCGACTGGAACGAGCCCGCGACCTGGGACGCGGCCCTGGACGGTGTCGATCGCGGCTACCTCGTCCCGCCTATCGGATCCTCCGACCCGGCCGCGGTCATGCTGCCCTTTCTGCGGCAGGCCCGCGCGAGGGGCGTGCGCCGCGCGGTGCTGCTCAGTTCCTCCGCGATCCCCGCGGGCGGCCCGGCGGTCGGGCAGGTCCACGAGGAACTGCCCGGCCTGTTCCGGGAGTGGGCGGTGCTGCGCCCGTCCTGGTTCATGCAGAACTTTGCCGGCCGCACCCCCCATGCGCGCAGCATCCGTGAGGAGGGCGCCATCCTGACCGCCTCGGGAGACGGCCGCGTCGGGTTCATCGACGCCGGTGACATCGCCGCCGTCGCAGTGCGCGCCCTGACCGACGAGCAGGCCCCCGACACCGACCTGCTCCTGACCGGGCCCGAGGCGCTGAGCTACGACGATGTCGCCGCGATCATCACCGAGGTCACCGGCCGGCCAGTCGAGCACCGACACCTGACCTTCGAGGAGCTGCGCGACCGGTGGGCGGCCGAGATACCGCTGGAGTTCGCCACCATGCTGGCCGGCATGGACCGCGCCATCGCCGGCGGCGCGGAGAACCGCACCACCGACACCGTCCAGCGCGTCGCCGGCCGCCCGGCGGGGACGCTGCGCGCGTTCGTCGAGCGGGAAGTCCGATGAAGCAGCTGATGTTCCAGGACGATCCGGCGTTCTGGTTCGAGACGCTGCGCAATCTCGGTCTCGCCGCGTACGGCGGCTCTGACGTCGGCGAGGTCATCGCCACCGCCTCGCGCATCACGTCCGGCGACTACGACGGCTGGCACGATGCCTGGCTGTCCACCGCCCGGCGTCTGGAGACCGAGGCGCGAGCGGCCCGCCCGGTCAGCGCGCGCGACGGACTGCTGCGCGCCTCCAGCTACTACCGGGCCGCCGAGTTCTTCCTCCACGGAAACCCCGAAGACCCGCGCATCGACCACGCCTACGAGCGCGGCGTCGTCTGCTTCCGTGACGCCGTCGCCCACCTGCCCGGTGTCACGCCCGTCGAGATCCCGTACGAGGACACCGTCCTGCACGGCTACTTCTACCGAGCGGCCGGAGAAGGCCCGGGGCCGACGCTGGTCATGCACAACGGGTTCGACGGCGCCGCCGAGGAACTGCACTTCTTCGGCGCACCCGCCGGACAGGAACGCGGCTACCACGTCCTCGCCTTCGACGGCCCCGGGCAGCCCGCGGCCATCCACCTCGGCGGGCCGGCCTTCCGGCCGGACCGGGAGAACGTGGTCGGCCCCGTCCTGGACTTCCTCACCCGGGACCCAGGCGTCGATCCTGCCCGCATCGCGCTCCTCGGCGTCAGCCTCGGCGGATACCTCGCGCCCCGGGCGGCCGCCTACGAGCCCCGCCTCGCCGCCGTCGTCGCCCTCGACGGAGTCTTCGACGCCGTCTCCGCCCTCACAGCACACCTCCCGATGCCGCACGAGGAAGCGGTCCGGCGCGCGGCAGCCGACCAGGACGAGGAACTGGACCGCATGCTCGCCCACGCCCGTGTGCGGAGCCCGATCCTGCGCTGGGCCTTCGACCACGGCCGCTACGTCACGAAGACCCCGACCGACCGGGCGTTCCTCGCCGAGTACGCCCGCTACGGCTTCAAGGACGGCAGCGCCGCGAAGATCACCTGCCCCGTGCTGGTGTGCGAGGCGGCCGACGACCTCTACTACTCCGCCGCCGGGGAATCCGATCCGCGCAAGCTGTACCGGCAGCTCACCGCACCCAAGACGCTCCTGACGTTCACCGAGGAGGAAGGAGCCGACGCCCACTGTCACCCCGGCGCGATCCGCCTCGCCGCAGCGCGTATCTTCGACTGGCTCGACGACACGCTCCAGCCGGACGGACGCCACGCCGCGGACGGGCCGAAGACCACGGAGGATCCATGACCCAGCGCCCGGAGCGCGCGGACGCCCTGCGCAACCGAGAGGCCGTCCTGGCTGCCGCCGATGGCCTTTTCGCCGCCAGCAGCAGCCCCCACAGCGTGTCGATGGACGACATCGCGGCGGCCGCGGGCGTGGGCAAGGGCACTCTCTTCCGCCGTTTCGGCGACCGCGCCGGCCTGATCGCCGCCGTCATCGCATCCCGCCTCGAACCCCTGCAACAAGCCGTACGGGACGCTCAGGATGCGGCCGGGTCCTCACCGCACCGGCGCGTGCGGGAGCTTCTCGACGCCTTGCTGAGCTTCAAGATCGACAACCGGAACCTGATGTCGGCCGCGGAGGACGCCGGACTCAGCAGCCCCTACCAGGCCGAACACTACGGCTGGTGGCACGAGACCCTGCGCACGGAACTGGCCGAAGTGCCCGGTGTCCACGACGCGGACTTCACCGCTCACGCGCTGCTCGCCGCCGTCCGCGCCGACCTCGTCGCCCACCTGATCGACCACCAGAAGATGACCTCCGACGACCTGCGGGCCGCACTCACGACCCACGTCGACAGCGTCCTCGGCGGCAGCTCGGGCACACCCGGGCGCCGTGCGCGCGCCGAGGCCTGAGCAACCGCTCCACGGCTACAGCCCGAACATCGCCGACAGGGTGGCGGCCGCGAGGTCTTCGGGAGGTTCGTCCATGCCGAACCGCTGGTGGGGCCGGCGCAGGCTGAGCACCGCCAAGCCGTGCAGGGTGGCCCAGATGGACCTGGCCATCAGCTCCGATGACGGCCCGGCGGGGATGAGCGCGGCCGCCTGGGCGTCGACGACGGAGCTCAGGAGCACCTCGAAGGAGTCGTGACCGACCGGCTCTCCGTCCGGCCGACTGCGGAACATGGTGACGAACAGGTCGGGATGATCGTGTGCGAAGCGCACGTACGCCCCGGCCAGAGACAACAGCCGCTCACGGGCATCGTCCGCGCCTGCCGCCGCCTTCTCCAGGCTTCCGCGCAAGGTGGCGTACCCCTGGTCGGACACGGCGGCGAGCAGTTCGTCCTTGCCGCTGAAGTGGCGGTAGGGCGCCGCGGTGCTCACGCCGGCCCGGCGGGCGACCTCGTTGAGGCTGAACTGCTCGTGCCCCCGCTCGGTGAGGATCTCTCGGGCCCCGTCGATCAGCGCCTGCCGCAGTGCGCCGTGGTGGTAGGTCGCGCGTGTCACCGCTGCTCCTCCCTACTTGCCGCGCCCGCCGTCAGAGTGTCGGCGGGCGCGGAGAACTGCATCGAATGCATGTTACTGATTCTAACATTGGCTGCTATGTTAGAGCCGTTCACATCGGAGCGGCATGAGGACCCGAGGAGTTCGGATGACTTCCACCGCACCTCCCGCAACCGCCAAAGCCCCACCCCGGCGGAGGCGTTCGCAGTGGAGTTGGGCCTGGGTGGCCCTCTCCTCGCTGGCGATCGCCGGCTACTTCACGGGCCAGTACGCGCAGGGCACGCTCGATGCCCTCGCGAACCGGCACGTCGGCCTCGCCGACAGCTACGCCTCCCAGGCGCCGGTGATCCGCGCGGCCTTCTACGTCCACATCGTGACGGCCGGGCTGGCACTGGCCCTGGGACCGTGGCAGTT
The DNA here is from genome assembly GCF_053600395.1 of Streptomyces sp. NPDC005070. Classification (NCBI taxonomy): domain Bacteria; kingdom Bacillati; phylum Actinomycetota; class Actinomycetes; order Kitasatosporales; family Streptomycetaceae; genus Streptomyces; species Streptomyces sp. NPDC005070. Next base: position 102,409 of record NZ_JBSFZS010000001.1, read on the forward strand.
CCCCCGGCGGCTGCGCACCCGCCGCGTACGGGTCCACCGGGGCATCGGCCGCGCGTACCTGGTCAGCGTCGCGCTCGGCTCGGTCTCCGCGTTCGTGGTGTCGATGTTCAGCTCGGTGGGCCTGCTGGGCTTCTTCGGCTTCGGCTCACTGGCCGTGCTGTGGGGATGGACCGCATGGCGCGGCTACCGCGCCATCCGCGAACGGGACGTCCCCAGCCACCAGGCCTGGATGATCCGCAACTTCGCACTCACCTACGCGGCCGTCACCCTGCGACTGTGGTTCGGCGTGCTGATCCTCGCCCAGGTGCCCTTCGCCCACGGACCGGACCCGTTCCCCGCGATCCTCGCGGAGGCCTACGCCCCCCTGCCCTTCCTGTGCTGGCTGCCCAACATCGTCGCCGCCGAGTTCATGATCCGCCGCCGCGGCCTGACGGCCCTGCACCTCACCGCGCCGCCCGCACGGTCCGCGGCCCCCGGTGGATGACCCAAAGCACGACCCGGCCCGGCCGCACACCGCCCCGCATACCGAAACGACCCATCTGCCCACCTGCTCCGCCAACCCCACCTGCCCGGGAGAAGTCATGAGCGTCTACACCGTCAAGAACCTCGTCTCGTCCGCGTTCCTCGTCACCGACGAGAACGGAGCCATGATCGTGGACACCGGCGTCGCCGGACGAGCCCCCGCGATGCTCCAGCAGATCGCGGACGCCGGCCTGCGCCCCACCGACGTCAACCTCATCCTGCTCACCCACCACCACGCCGACCACAGCGGCTCCGCCCTCGACCTGCGCGCCGCCACCGGAGCGCCCATCGCCATCCACCGCGACGACGCCGACCAGCTCCGCCGCGGCGGCCGCGTCGACCTCCACCCCACCAGCCTGGTGCCGCGCCTGATGAAGGTCATGCTGGCCAAGACCGAAATCCCGGCCATCGAGCCCGACATCATCCTCGGAGACGAGGAAGACCTGGCCCGCCACGGGGGAATCGGACGGTCCTTCGTGACCCCCGGCCACACCCCCGGCTCCGTCTGCGTCCTGCTCCCCGACCACAGCATCGTGGCCGGCGACGCTCTATCCGGCGGCATCATGCGTGCCCGGACCGCCCGCAAGCCCATGTTCGCCACCGACCTGGACGCCGCCGCGCACAGCATGCGCGTCATCGCCGGCCACGCCCCGACCACCGTCTACGTCGGCCACGGCGGCCACCTCACGGCACCGTCTGTCGCCTCGCTCCAGACGAGCTGAGCCCCTTCCCCGCTCCGCCTCACGCACGTCGCCCGGGCCGCCGAAGCGTCCCGGGCGTCGTCGCGGTCGGTCCCAACCAGCCCCCGTACGAGGAAGGCCCGTAAGCGTCGCGTTCAGCTCTCGACGGCCGGTCCGAGGGGCAACCCCCTTGTTCCTGCGACATGCGGCCCGTACTTCCCCGAGCGTCGGCCGCTGTCCGACCCTTCCTCCACGTTCACCGCACACGGGCGGCAGGGCAAGGAGCAATGCGACGCATGGCCCGAAGCGTCCCTCGCGAAGCCCCTCCGGCCGCGGTAGGACACAACGCGAAAGGGCACCCCTGCCTTTCTGACGGACGGGCACCGGCCTGAATCCGGCGGCTTCCGACGACCGTCCGAAGATCCCGCGCCGCGTCACCGGCCGCTGCTCGTCCTCGGCTACGAGGACATCTGCTACGCCGAGCAGGCGGCACGCTACCCCGCCAGGGCGTGGCCCTTGGTCTGGCGCGCGCCGGTGAGGGTCGCGTACACCACGACATTGCCGCGGTATCCGCCGTTCCCGGCCCGGCCGCCGCAGGTGATCACGCGGAGTTCGGGTCGGCCCGTGCTGCCGTAGACCTTCCTGTCGGGGAACCGGTCCGTGTCGTAGACCTCCACGGCGTCCACGGTGAAGACGGCGGCACGGCCGTCCGCCCGGTTGATCTCGATCGTCTCGCCCTTGGTGAGGGCGCCGAGCCGGTAGAACACGCCGGTTTCTCCGGCGCGTGTGTCCACGTGCCCCGTGGTCACGGCCGTGCCGCGCGAACCCGGTGTCGTGCCCCCTCCGTACCAGCCGGCGAGACCGGGCTCGCTCTCGGGCGGGGGCCGCAGAGCCCCCGCCCTGTCGAGGCCCAACCGTGCCAGGGAGGCGTTCACACCGATCGCGGGGATACGGATGCGGACGGGCTCGGAGCGAGGCAGCGGTGGGGCGGCGGGGTGTGCCGGCGGGGCGGCAAGACCCGCCGGCGGGGTGGGGAAGGCCTGGTCGGCCGAGGGCTGCGGGGGCCGCCTGTCGACCATCGTGTTGAGCACCAGCAGGATGCCCGCCGCCAGTGCCACGATCAGGAACGTGACGGGTGGGACGAACGTGCGCGTCGGCGCGTCGGCCTTGTCCCTGGATTCCTTCAACGTCGGGCCTCTTGCCTGGAGGGAGCCGGGGGAGTCCGCTCCCGCCGCGCTGGGGTCGGGAACGGGGGTCGGGGGCCTGGGCGGCCGCAGCGGAAGGTCAGGGCCGGGCGCCCTGCGAGCGACGGCGGATCCTGTACAGGGCCCCGGCCGCGGCCGCCGTGATCAGCGCGCCGCCCATGGCCACCTGGGTGTTGGTGTCCTGGGCGTCTCCGAACCCGGCGTGGATGCCGCCGCTCGGCTGCTGGTCCGCGATCTCGTACGTGTCCGTGAGCTTGATCCGCGGCGGGCACTTCACGGTGACGGTGTCGGTGCCGGACGCTCCCTCGGCCGGGATCGTGAACTCACCCACGAGCACGCCCTTGCGGCTGCCCCCGAACATGTGGAACTGACCTCCCGCCGCCGACTCGCCCTTGCCGTACGTCACATCCGGGCCGCAGGCGGTGGTCGTGACCGTGACCGTGGACCCCGGCAGGCCACTGCCCGGGTCGATACGGAGCTCCGTGTCACCGGCGGCCACGGCGGCCGGGCCCTGCAGAGCCAGGACGCCGAGGAGCAGTCCGACACCGACGCCAACGTGTTTGTTTCGCAAGGGAACCCTCCGACAAAGCAGTGGCCGACCTGTCCGCTCGGCGCTCCTGTGATCTCCACACACGAGAAAACCGACGCTCCGTCAGCTCCGCAACAGGAGGCGTCGGCCCAGGTGTCACCCGTGCAGCGGCCTTGCCGCCTCCCGCGTGAGTGTTTGCGCAGGTCCCCGGAGCGGACGCGCGCCGATGGCTGTCCTGCCGCAGGAGTCGGATGGGCTAACGGCCTTCATCCCCGAACGGGCCAAGGGGGCACAGCCATGTGCCCCCTCCTCGGCGGCTACCGAGCTCCCCGCTTCACGCGACGCCGACGTCCGCAGCGGTGCGGACGCTGTCACCGCCGCCGGTCGTGACCGAGGCGTGGGCGGGGAGACGTCGTACGGCGGGGACGCACAGGAGGGCCAGCGCCGAGGGGACGGCGATGACCGTCATCGCGTACAGCGTGGGCCGCACGCCGAGGGAATCGGACACCGGGCCGGCGAGCGCGAGGCCCAGCGGCATGAGTCCCGCCGACAGCAGATAGTCGTACGAACTCACCCGGGACAGGGCGGCCTCGGGTATGTGCGTCTGCAGCGCGGTTTCCCAGATGACGAAGAAGAGGGAGACGGCGACGCCGGTGACCGCTTCGAGGACGGCTATCACGGCGACGGGCGCGCCGGACCCGATGATGATCGCCTGGCAGGAGCCCACCGCGAGCGCCGCGGCGGCGAGTGCCATCGGATGTCTGATGTTGAGCCGGTAGGCGCAGACGTCGCCGACGATGGAGCCGAAGCCGAAGCCCGCGGTCACGATCGACCAGCCGGCCGCGCCGCCCCACTCGCGCTCGGCGAGGATGGGCCCCAGCACGAACACCGACGGCAGCACGACTACGTGGTAGACGGAGATCGCCGCCATGCCGGACCACACCCATGTCCGGCTCCGTACTTGCGTCCAGCCGGCGCGCAGTTCCTCGAGAAACCTTCCGCCGGGGGCTGCCTGCGCCGTGTCGGGTGTCATGTCGCGTGGGGTCAGCCGGGTCAGGAACGCGGCACTGGCCGCGAAGGTCAGTGCGTCCACCGCCAGGGCGCCGCCGGGACCGGCCGCCGCCACCAGAACCCCGGCCACGGCAGGGCCGACGACCAGTCCCGCCGACTGGACGAACCCGCGCAGGGCGTTCGCCTCCCGCAGCCGGTCGGCACCGACGAGCAGGGGCATCAGCCCGGTGGCCGCCGGCATGAAGAACGCGTCGGCCGTGCCGAACACGATCATCAGCAGCACCAGATGCCGAACCTCGGCGACGCCGGTCAACAGCAGTACGGCGGCGAGCCCCTGCACGGCGAACCGCACCAGGTCCGACACCAGCATGATGCGATGGCGCGGGAAACGGTCCGCCCACACCCCGCCCACCAGGGAGAACAGCAGCGTGGGCACGAGGCTGGCGGCCGCGAGCAGCCCCACGTCGGAGGCGGACCCGCCCACCGAGAGCACGGCGAAGGGCACCGCTATGAACGACACGCGGTCGCCCACCACCGACAGGGACTGCCCGATGAACAGGCGGGCGAACTGCGGCTCATCACGCAGCACACCAGGAACCAAAGACTTCACGAAACGACCGATCAGGGACAGCGGACATGAACTGCAGCGCCCGATGGTAAGCAGTGCTGTCCCCGCAGGTCACCTGGATTCAGCAGGGGAAAGTGCGGCGGGCCTGCGCAGCAGCCACCGCCCGACGGTCCGGCGCGGGGGACGTACCACCACGCTGCCGTGCGCCTTCTCGCCGACCAGCTCGACCCGCAGGGTAGCCGGTGTGTCCGGATGTGTCGGAGTGGGACGGTGTTTGACCCTGCAGTGCACCAGCCGCAGACCGTCGGTGTCGACCACGATGCCCGGCCGTGTGACGAGGGTCAGGGTCTTGCCCATCATGGCGACGTCGACGCGCAGGGTGTCGTGCGTGATCACGGCGTCGGTGAAGTCGAGGGTCACCTCGCAGTACGTCACGGCGAGCTCCAGCCTCCGCGGCACGACCCAGCGCCCCACACGTGCGACCGCGCCGCTGTGGACCTGCTCGATCCGGACCGTGTCCTTGGCCTCCGCTCCGGCGGCGCCGACGGACGGCAGGTCGGCGGTGAGCGCGGCCAGTTCGCCCAAGGTCCGCGCCGACAGGGCGGCTTCCAGGCGCTCGTCCAGCTCGTCCGCGGTCAGTAGACCGTCCCCGGCCGCGATACGCAGTACGTCCACGACCCGGTCCCGGTCCGCGTGCGAGGCCCGCAGCTCGGGCGACGAGCCGGGGCCGGCGGGCTTCCCGGTGGGCGCGATCTCTCCCGACATGCTTCCGTCCTGATCCTGTCGAACGACTCCGCGCGACGCGGGCAGCGGCGCGAGGAGAAGACTAACGCTATATCGCGATACAGGGTCCCGCTCGCACGCCCGAGACGCACGCTTCCGGCCGCTCGGACTCCGCCGTCGACGGCGTCACGCCGGGTCCGCCACAGTCGGTGAACCGGGCGGGGTGGCTGAACCAGGTGGGGTGGACGAGCCGGGTGAGTTGGGGTGCGGGATGGTGGGGGTGGGGGCGTACTGGGCTGCCTGGGCTGTGAACATCGCCGCGTAGCGGCCCTGGGCCGCCATGAGTTCGTCGTGGCCGCCCTCCTCGACCAGCCGCCCCTGGTGCAGGACGTAGATGCGGTCGGAGTGGCGGACTCCGGACATACGGTGGGTGACGAGGACGACGGCGCGGTGCGGGGCGGCGAGTCCGCGGATGCGGTCGAACGCCGCGATCTCGGCCTCCGGATCGAGGGCGGACGTCGGTTCGTCCACGATGAGGATGCTGTCCGCCCGCGAGGTCGAACTGCGCCAGTGCGTGCGGGCCAGACCGACCTTCTGCCATTCGCCGCCGGACAGTTCGATGGCCCCGCGGAAGACGCGGGCCAGCAGACTCCGCAGCCCGTCGGGGAGTCTGGAGACGACCGGGCCCGCACCCGCGTAGTCGACGGACGCCCGCAGGTCGTCGTCGGTGGCCTCGGCTTCGGGGCGGCCGATCCTGATGTTCATCGCCGCCGTCACGGGCCAGCGCTGGAAGTCCTGCGTGAGCAGCGCGACGCGCTCGAAGACCTGGGAGCGTTCCAGCCCGGTGACGTCCAGGTCGCCCCAGCGCACCATTCCAGCCTGGGGGAGCAGCAGGCCGGAGAGGACCTTCATGAGGGTGCTCTTGCCGGAGCCGTTCTCGCCGACGACGGCCGTGACCGAGCCCATCGGGATGGTGAGCGTGACCCGGTCGAGCGCCGGAGCCTCGCGGTCGGGGTACCGATACGAGACCTCGTCGAGCGTGATCTGCTTGACCTGCTCCGGAACCGGACCGCCCGTCTCGGGGATGGCGTACCCGGCCGCCTCGGTCAGGAAGCGTCCGTGGTCGCGGACGTACAGGGATTCCTCGTGCAGGGTGTTGACGTTCATCACCAGAGCGCCCAGGCTCGCCGACCCGGACCGGACGGCGATCACCGCCGTGCCGGCCACCGCCAGACTCATGTGCCCGCTCATGACCAGCCAGATCATGGTTCCGTACGTGGCGGCCATCGCCAGTCCGGACAGCGCCGAGGCCACCCACTCGGTGACCGCCTTGCCGGCGGCCAGCCGTTCCTGCTCGGCCTCGGCGCTGCGCGCCATGCGTTCGTACCGGCTGAGCAGGAAGGGGCCGACGCCGTGGATACGTACCTCCTGGGCGGCGGTGCGTTCGGTGAGGAGGTTGCCGATCAGCCGGCTGGCCCGCAGGTGCTCGATCCAGCTCATCACCGACACGTACCGTTCCTGGGCCACGCGCATCGCACCCCAGCCGCGCGGCGCGGCGATGAGGACGAGCATCGGCAGCAGCGCCGGATGGAGCACCGTGAGCACGCCCGCCGTGGCCACCAGGGAGATGGTGCTGTTCAGCGCGGCCACACAGGCGCTGATCATCTGGCGGGCGGACGCGGGGCCGTACTGGGCGATGTCGATCAGCCGCCGGAAGTCCGGGTCGTCGATGGCCTCCAGCTCCACGGAGGCGGCGGCTGCCAGGTACTGGGTGGTGGCGATCCGTTCCACCAGAGGTTCGAGGCGGCCCGCCCGGGACGTGGACCAGCCCGCCAGCACGGAGTTGACGACGGCGATCGCGGCGGCGGCCAGCAGGCCCGGCATCAAGGCGTGCAGCCGCTCGACCGCAGTGCCGACACCGAGCAGGGCGTGCATGACCGCGTTGACGGCGAGCAGCCCTACGGCCGCGGCGACGCCCTGCCCGATCTCGCTCACGCCGACGGCGATGAGCGCCCGGCGGTCCGTGTTCCATGCCATGCGCAAGGTCGCTCCGACCAGGGTCGGCATGGACCGCAGTGCCGACAGCATGGTCAAGTCGAGCTGCGCGTGCTCGTGTTGGGACCAGCCCATGTCGTAACGCAACGGGCCGCCGAACAACTCGCGCTCCGCGTCGGACACTTCCGGCTCCGCGAGCCGGACCTTCCCGAAGAACCTCATCACACCGCGCCTCCCCGCGCGTGGCGGTTCCGTGCCCTGGACCTTAGGTCGCGAGCGAAGGTCGGCGGGAAGGCGCTCCTGCGTGTGGGCGCACGCCATCGGTTGGACGTCACCATCAGGGGAGGTTGCCCAACTCGCGCGTGACTAAGTCGCATACGTCGGCTATCGGCCTTCGGGTGTCGAAGTGGCCGGAGTCGGTCGGGTCAGTCGGGTCGGCCGGTAACGGTCGGGTCGGCCGGTGGGAAATTCGGTGGAGTGGTGGAGCGGCCCGTCACTAGGGTGCTGCCGGGCCCATTCGTCTAGGCAAGGACGTGCCGTTGTACACCGTGTGAGACCTCCCGAGCGCTGATCTGTCGCGCGTCGCCTCCGTGCGCCGCGCTGCCTTTTGCTGCGGACTTCTCACTGAAACCGGTGTACCTCTGTGCTCAATAGCTGGGTGGTCATGCCCACCTGCCTGCCTACTGTTCTCCGCCGTTGCCACGCCTGCGGCTCCGGGCGCTTTCGGGCCAACGGAAAATTCCGTGTCAACGCGAACCACAAACTCCTCGACGCCTGGCTCCTCGTGCTCTGCGCCGGCTGCGGGGACACGGCCAAGCTCACGATCCTGGAGCGGGCGCATGTGCGCTCGGTCCGACCGGAGCTGCTGGACCGGATGCACGACAACGACCCCAGCCTCGCGGCGGAGTTGCTGCAGGACCCGATCGTGCGGCGCCGCAATCGCGTCGCCCTCGACTGGGACGGCGCCTGGCGTCTCGACACCGGCGGTTCGGATCATCTGGGCCGCGAGGTGATCGATGTCTCGGTGCGATTCGCGGCGCGGATCCCCCTCCGGCCGGTGCGGCTGATCGCCGACGGCTGCGGTCTCTCGCGGGCCGAGGTCGAGAGACTGATGGACGAGGGGAAGGTCGTCTCGGCGGTCCGGCTGAGCGGCAAGGTGTCCGGCGACTTCACCTTCACACTCAAGCGCTGAGCCCTCCCGGGACCGGCGCGGGCCTGTCCGGCATGATCCGCCGGGCAGGCCCCACGTCCGGGCGGCCTGACCGGGGAATCCCGAGCGCGGGCTACCGGCGCGCCCTGCGGTAGGCGATCAGCAGCCCCAGGAGGATGCCGACGAGGAGGGTGACGGTCAGGACGATCCACAGGGGGAGGGTGACCTCCGGGATCCAGAGCCGGATGGTCACAGAGTTGGTGTTGGCTGCGATGAACCAGATCGTCAGGGCTGCCAGCACGAAGAAACCGATGCTGCGTATCCGGTAGTCCCGCCCCTTGACCGTCACGGTGGACGGCCCGTGTGCCTTCGCGGTCTTCTGGGCCATAAATCCAGTATCCGGCTGTTCATCCGAGCGGGCGACTCGATCGGCCGCGACCGGCCGCGATCGGCCGCGACCGGCCGGGGCCGCCGCTCCCGAGACTCGGACCGTCCTGGTGCGGGCGGGCGGAACCGTGGCCGGGCGGGCGAGCGGAACCGGGTGGGCGGTGCGGCGAGAGGGGGTCGGACTTGAGTCGGGAATCGAACATGTGAACTAATAGAGCGATGGAGTCCGTGTCGCGCATGTCCTTCCCTCAAGACCTGGTCCAACTGGAAGTGGCCTGGTGTCGCAACTATGACGCCCTCGCCGCGCCCCGCCCGGTGGGACACACGGCATTGCGCCGTCGTCTGCTGGTGCTGTCGGCCCGTCTGTGGTGGCATCCGTTCTGGACGGGGCCGGGCCGGATGCCCGCCGCCCGCCTGGAGCTGCGCAGGCGGGCCCGCGCCGTGAGCGCGCGGGGGTGAAGGGCCGTACCACTCAGGGAAGAGGCCCGGCTCAAGCCGCGGCCTCCTCCAAGGGGACGCCGAGCCGGCCCGCCACCGTGGTGAGGGCCGTACCCAGGGGCAGAGCGACCCGGGTGAGGGCGTGCTGGTCGCCCCGGGTCACGTCCCGGTTGACGATCAGCACCGGCTTCCCGGCATCGGCCGCCTGACGGACGAACCGCAGTCCGGACATGACCGTCAGGGAGGAGCCCAGGACCAGCAGCGAAGTCGCCTCACGGACCAGCCGGCGGCACTCCTCGACCCGCGACGGCGGAACGGACTCGCCGAAGAAGACCACGTCCGGCTTGAGGATGCCGCCGCAGACCGTGCACGGGACCACGTGGAAGTCCCCGACCTGCTCGTCGGTGAGGTCGGCGTCACCGTCAGGGTTGACGGCGGCGGCCACCGGCGCGAAGCCGGGGTTGGCCTCCTCCAGCAGGCGGGCGAGTTCGCGGCGCGGGGTGCGGGCGCCGCAGGAGAGACAGACGACCCGCTCCAGGCTTCCGTGGAGTTCCACCACGCCCTGACTGCCGACGGCCTGGTGCAGCCCGTCGACGTTCTGTGTGATCACCCCGGAGAGCAGGCCGTGGCGCCCGAACGCGGCCACGGCCCGGTGTCCGTCGTTGGGGCGGGCCCGGCCGAAGGTCCGCCAGCCGAGGTGGCTGCGCGCCCAGTAGCGCCGCCGGGCCTGAGTGGTGGCGGTGAAGTCCTGGTAGGTCATCGGGGTGTGCCGACGCAGGCTCCCGCCCTCGCCCCGGTAGTCGGGGATGCCCGACTCCGTCGAGATGCCCGCCCCGCTGAGCACCAGCACACCGCCGGTGCGCAGCGCGGCGGCCACCGGCTCCAGGTCCGTGGTGCCCGGCGGGAGATCCCCGGAGGGGATCCAGCTCAGAGTGGGGCGCATGCGCATGCAACCAGGGTACGGATACGAGGAAACGGTGTACGGGGAGGTAGGCACCACGCCAAGCCGATGTACGGGCACGGGCATCGCGTGCACGTAAGGTCAGGCGGGCAGCGTGCCGATGTACGGGCAAGCAGGCACCGCGTCCACGTACGGTCGGGCGGGCACCGCGCCGATCTCCGGCCCGGCCTGCCCCGGTCGGCGGCGCCGGCCCCGCTTCTCAGCTCGCGCCGGACCGCCGGAGCCGTGCGGAAAGATGGTGCTGGAGCGGCTGGCCGACCGCCTCCAGATCATGGAGGAAGTCCAGGGTGTCCGCGTCCGTCAAGGTGTAGCGGCGGCGCGTGGCAACCACCTCCTTGGCCGTGGGAGCGAGTGCAACCTGCTGGGTGGCCAGGTCCACCGCCCCGTCGGCCGCCTGCCCGACCAGGATTTCCGCGATGCCGGTGGGCTGGGTGATCAACGCTTCCACACGTCCGTCGGCCTGCATCCGCCACCAGCCGCTCTCCCGGGCCGACGGGCGCAGCGGTGAGCCGTCGGGGTCCAGCAGCCAGGCGCGTGCCTCGTAGTGGAGGAAGGGCCGACCGTCGTGGCTGAAGGTGACCTCCTGCGCGTAGACGAACTCCTCGTCGAGCGTCGGGTAGCCGCCGCGGCCTTGTCCGGCCCAGGTGCCGAGAAGTCCGATCACCGGCGTGAGCAGCACGTGCGGTGCGGGCTTCTCGTCCGAGCGGAACGCGTCGGGGTACGGGTGCTTCCCGAAGAGGTCGACCATGACATCCACTCCAGGGTTGAGGCCGGTGCCGGCTGGCAGCCTAGTGGTACTCCGCCCGGAGATCGTGATCTTCCCGGCGGCGCGGCGGACGGCTCGGGAAGAAACCCGGCTCGTCGTCCTGCGCGGCAACAGTGCCTCGGGGAAGTCGTCCGTCGCCGCCGGTCTCCGCGACAGATTCGGCCGCGGAGAGGCCCTGGTCGGCGAGGAGAACCTCCTCCGGATCGTGCTGCGCGAGCAGCGCTCTGCACGAGACCGTCGACCGCATCATGCTCGATACCGGTCTGGCTCACCTGCCCGCACGGGATCGCTGACCAGCACGCGGGAGAGGCCCGGCCGCGGTGCCGGGACGCGCTCGTCCCGGCACTGCGGCCGGAGTGTCAGGCCTCGTCGCGCAGGCGGGAGGCCAACGTCGTCAGCGGTTCGGCCTCCTCCGTGCGGCCCAGGCGGGTCAGCAGGGACACCGCCTTGTCGAGGCGGGTGAGGGCGGGGGAGACGCGTTCCAGGTAGAGGCCCTCCACGGCACCCGCGAAGCGGACGCACTCGGCCCACTCGCCCGCCCGGTCGTCCTCCGGTCCCGGCTCGCCGAGGAGGGCGAGGGCCTTCTCCAGCGCGGCCAGGGCGTCCTCGTACTCACCGGCGTACGCGTTGACCCGGCCGTGTTCATAGGCCAGGGCCGAGTCCAGGGAGCGTCCCCGGGTCTCGTACGCGGCCTCGCGGGCCTCTTCGGCGATCCGGCCGGCGTCGGCGAGGAAGACGAGGGCATCGGCGAGGCCCTCCTCGCCGTGCTGCTGAGCCTGCTGGCGGGCGAGTTCGCGCAGAGAACTGCTGAGCTGCTCGTAGCGCGGTGCCAGCGCGTGGGCGGCGAGCGCCTGGTTCACGGCTTCCCGGGCGCGGCCGAACTCGCCGGACTCGCCGAGGAGTACGGCCGCCTCGGCGGCGATCATGGCGTGGCTTCCCGGGTCGTCGTCCCAGTCGGCCGACTCGGCCGCAAGAGCGACGAGTTCGGCCGTGGCGGCCTTGAGGTCCTCGCCCGCGTGCAGGGCCCGGGCCCGGGTCAGGCGTAGCTGGGCAAGGAGCCGGTTGTCCAACTCGCCCGCCGTGACGTCCGGTTCGGCCATCAGGGAGTCGAGCAGGGCGATGCAGTCCTCGACACGGCCCAGGTCGAGGCTGAGCTGGGCCGCGTTGCTGTAGCTGCAGAACGCCTCCGTGCGGCTGCCGTGACGGAGGTCGAGCTCCGCCGACCGCGTCAGATGGCGCAGTGCCTCGTCGGGCCGGCCCAGGTGCATGCAAACCTCGGCCAGGTCGCCGTGGAGGCGGCTGGTGTCGACCGCGGCGGCCGGCCAGTCGGCGGCCAGCCGCAGGGCCTCGATCAGGCTCGCGTGCGCGGCTTCCGGGTTCCGGAGGCCGAGCTGGAGCCGGGCCCGCAGGCCGAGTGCGCGGGGCAGGTGCCAGGCGGGGCCCTGGGTCTTCAGCCGGCCGAGGAGGTCGTCGACCCCGGCTATCGCGGCGGGCAGGTCGCCGGAGAGGGCGTGCGTGCCGGCCTTCAGCAGCAGCCCGCCGGAGATCTGCCCGACGATGTCGTGTCGCGTGGCGAACGCCAGCAGCAGGTCCGCCTCGGCGAAGACCGGCGCCGCGTCCTCCTCGTTCCCGGACGTCTGCAGGCGCAGGCCGAGCACAGTGGCCCGCAGGCGCAGCAGACGGGCCTCGTGCACCGGTGTGAGACCGGAGGTCTCCTCGTGCAGGGTGACGATGGACGCGTGGGCGGCGGTCAGCGCGGCGGCCTTCGCCTCGGCCCCGTCGTCGACGCCGCCCGCCGCGGCGAGCAGCGCGCAGGCGCGGGCGAGTGCCGCTCGATCCGGCGCTCCGGCGTCCTCGTACAGTCCCGCGGCCTCCTCGTACAGTGCCTGCGCGACGGCGAACTCGTCCTTGTCGCCCGCCCGGCTCGCCTCGTCGTCCAGGAGGTCCGCGCGGAGCCGTACGAGGGGGCCCACCTCCGGGTCGTCGGGGTGGGCGTAGTCGCGAGCGGCCGTGAGCGTGCGCAGCCGTGCCCAGACGGCAGTCGAGTCCGGGTGGCCCAGGTCGTCCAACTCCCTTGCCCGGAGGATCAGTTCACCGACCGACTCGGGCACGGCGGTGGCGGTCGTACGGGCCGGGGGCGCGGTGACAGGGACGGCCGTGGCCATGTCGTCGAGGCTGCGAGGACGCAGCGTCAGCTCCAACGCGTCCAGGAGCGGGGCGCGTTCGACGCGGGCCGCGCGGCGGTCGGTGTGGGCGGTGGTTCCGTTGCGGGCGTCGAAACGCGCGGCGAAGTCATCGGCGCGGTCCGCCACTTCGGCGCCCAGGCCGGCCACCGTCCAGGCGCGGCCCGCAAATCCCGCGGCGGGCAGGTCGCCGTGGCCGAGGTGCTCGACACGACGGAGGAGAACCTCCACGCCGGTGAGGAAGTCGAGCATCTCCCGCGGCGACTCCACCTCGTCGAACAGTCCCCGGTTCTCGGCGAGCAGTTCAAGACCGCGCGCCTCGTTGCCGGTCAGCGCGCAGAACTCAAGGTGTCGGCCGACCTCCCCGGCCATCGAGGGGTTGCGGCGGCAGGCACGGTAGCCAGCGAGGTGCAGTTCGACGGCACGGTCGGCAGCGCCGGTGCGCAGCAGGGGGAGCAGCGCGTGCGAGATGGAACGCGCCGGCTCCTCCTGGCAGGAGTCCTTCCCCGCCAGGACGGGCTCCCAGACACGCAGGGCCCTCTCGTCGTCGCCCGCCGCGAGGTGGTACAGGGCGCGCTCGCAGATCTCGCAGGCCTCGCAGTCGCTGAGCCTGGTACGGGGGCGCCCCGCCCAGAGTTCGTAGGCGAGCGCGGTGTCCTCACCGAGGTGCGCGGCGAGTTGGTACGCCTGCCCGTAGTACGGCTGAAGGCCCAGGTCGGCCTTCTCGTACCGATCGCGCATCTCCGTCTGCCACTGGCGCAGGCTGGCCAGAGGTACCTCGGGCAGCGCGAGCAGCGCGTTGGCCACCCACTTGAACCGCCAGAACAGCAGGTGGCGCAGGCGCTCGTCGAAGACGTCGGGCTGCTCGTCGAAGAGCGTGAGCAGGCGGGCGAAGACGACGGGCGACTTCCGGGGTTCGGAGCCGTAGGTGTACGCCTCCTGGAGTTCGAGGAGTGCGCGAATGAGGGGTACGGGCTCGGCGAACTGCTCGGCTGCCTCGACGAGTTCCTCGGCGGTGACGGTGCGGGTGCGGCCGTAGGGGCGGCGGTCGTTCTCCTGGAGCGCCTGGAGCAGCTCGTCGGTGGTCTGGGGTGCGGTCGGCATCGTCAGCTGTCCTTGCGGAGGGCGTGGGCGAGGAGGTCGAGGAAGGAGCGGTTGATGAGGCTCGACTCGGCGGGCCTGAGCGGACGCCGGGACAGCATCGCGGCCTGGCCGTAGAGGGCTTCGGCGCTGGTGCGGGCCAGTTCGGGCTCGGTGATGGTGACGGCCGTACGCACCAGCGGGTTGAGCTGGTTGAGGATGAGCTGGGCCCGCGGAGCCTCCTGGCGCAGGGCGCCGAGGATGTCGCCCCACACGCCGCCCTCCTGTTCGCGGGCGAGCTGGGAGCGGGTGCGCTCGTGCCGGGCTTCGCGGCTGTCGACGAGGAGCGCGGGCGCGGAGGCGGGCTGGAAGGCGCGCAGGGCGACGTCGCAGTCGAAGACGGCGAGGGCGTCGCGGGCCTGGGCGAGGTAGGCCGCGGCGGCCAGCTCCGTCTCCCGGTCGACGGGGTCGAGGTGGGCGGTCAGGGTGGCCGGGTCGAGGTCCGCGACGCTCGCCTCGGGCCTGATCTCCGGCAGCCGGTGCACGAGTTCACGGTCGTACGTGTAGCCGCCGTTGACGACGCCGAGTCCGGCGGCCGAGGCGATCGCGGCGACCTGCCGGAACTCCTCCACGCTCGATGTGACGAGCACCGTGCGGTGGGTGCGCGCGAACTCGTCGAGCGTGGCGTGCCCGTCGGTGGTCTCGAACGGCAGCCAGGGCAGCAGCATCCGCAGGATCTCGTCGTCGTGTACCGCGAGCGACTTGACGGCCAGGTGATGCACCTGGAGGAAGCGGGCGAGCAGGTCCGGGTCGCTGGCGGCGGCCCGGGCGATCCAGTCCCGCAGCCGTTCGGCGAGGGCGTCGCGGACGGCGGCGAGGGTGTCGTCCTCGTACAGGGACTCGCGGGACGCCGTCGGGCGCAGGCTCTCGGCGTCGACGACACAACGGACGAAGAACGCCCACTCGGGCAGGATCTCCTCGGCCTGCTCGGACAGCAGCATGCCCTTGACGTGCACGCGGTGGCCGTGGCGGCGCCCGGCCGGCACCGTCTCGGGCAGCACACAGGCGATGCCCTTCAGGCCCACGGCCGGCAGGTCCAGCTCGATCGTGTCCAGCGGCTTGAACCCGAGGACGTCCTCGCCGTACGCGGCCAGGGCGCGCGAACGGGATCCCGGCGTGGGGTACGTGACCGTCCAGGGCGCGGGCTCGGGGTTGACCGGCGCGGGCGTGCCGCCCGTCCCGTCGGTGAAGGTCACCGGGTGGCGCAGCAGCGAGCCGAAGTGCCGGGCCAGCGCCTGAACCTGGACCGGCCGGGTCCAGTCGCCGGCGTCGGCGCGCGGTGTGAGGATGACCGTGGTGCCGGGCCGGGGGCGGGCGGACGCGGGCAGGGTGCGGACGGTGTAGCTGCCGTCGCCGCGGCCCCGCCACTCCACGGCGGGCGCGTCGGGGGTACGGGCCGAGCGGCTCAGGACATGGATCTCGTCCGCGACCAGGAAGCAGGACAGCAGACCGATGCCGAACTGGCCGATGAAATCGCCGCGTTGCTCGGCGATCTTCTCGGCGCGCTTGCTGCTGCGGCCGATCGTGGCGAGGAAAGTGTGCACATCGGCCTCGGTCAGACCGACTCCGTCGTCCTCGACCCGGACCACCGAACCGTCGGCGTACAGGCGGATCCCGAAGGCGTCGGTCGAGGCTCCCGGTTCGAGGGCGTGCCGGGCGGTCAGCGCGTCCACCGCGTTCTGCAGGAGTTCACGCAGATAGACGCGGGGGCTTGAGTAGAGGTGGTGGGAGAGAAGGTCGACGAGGCCCCGCAGATCCACTTGGAAGGTGCGGTCGTCGCCGGCCGGGGTCGCGGAGGTGTCGGGCAGTGTCATCGGGCAGTCCGGAGGGGGAGTAGAGACGGGGCGGCGGGATGGGCGTGCGCTCAAGCGCGACGGTGTGGCGGCGGGATCGGCGTGCGCTCGGGCGCGCCGGGTGTGGCGTGCGCTCAGGCGCGGCGGTGGTGGCGGGCGAACTGCTTCTCGGGCTCGGCGAAGTACGTCCACGGCCAGCTCGTGTACGCGCCGTCGAGTTCCTGGAAGACACGCCGAACCGTGTGACGCTCACCGGCCAGCGACAGGGCCATGGCGAACATGTTGAAGTCCTGCTGCCAGCCCGGGTGTCGCGCGTAGGCCGGGTGGAGGATGCTGTGGTCGGCCGCCTCGCGCAACTCGGCCTGGATCGCCGGGGTTTCGAGACAGTTCCCCCGCTCCGACTCGACCCAGTCCTCGATGTGCGCCATGGCGATCGCACAGCCGAGAGGGTGCCCCTGCGGGGCGCGGCCGAGCGCGTCCCGGGCGAACGCCAGCGCCTCGCCGGGATCGCCGCCCCAGCGGGGCTGCAACTGCGACACCCACTCGATGTGGGTCTCCAGATCCAGCGGGTCCCGGCGCAGAGCGGCGTCGAGCCGGGCCTCCTTCACGCTCGAGGGCAGTGACATGCCGCGCGCCGAGGTGAGGAGACGGCGCCACGGGGTGAGCCACTCCGGCCGCAGTTCGGCGGCCTCCAGCAGATGGTCCTCGCCGATCACGAGCCGCTCGCGGAAGACACGCCACTGCTCCTGCGTGACGTTCGCGGCGCGGGCGCTGGTGCGGGCCTCCCAGCCCCAGCTGATGTGGCGCGTCCCGGATATCAGCAGGGCCGTCGCCCGGTGCTCCTTGTCCTCCTCGACGGCACGCCCGATCCAGTCCTGCACCCCGTCCAGCTCCGCCAGTTCGGCGAGTACCTTGTGGTCGCGGCCCGGTTCGAAGGGGGCCAGGGCGGCCTTGACCGCCTCCCAGTCACCTGCTTCGGCCGCTTCCACCAGCGCGAGCACCCGTACGTCCCCGAGCGCGCGCAGCGTGTGCACCCCGTTCTTGCCCCTGCGCGACACCGGGAGCGCGTGCGGATCCGCCGCCGGTCTCTCCGCGTCCTTGCCGAACAGCTTGCCCCACATGCCGTACCCTCCCCTGGTCCTTCATGATCGTCCGGTGCAGCATAAGCGGACCTACTGACACCGTGGCCACAGAGTTTCCGCGGGTACTTCACGAGCCCGGATCCCACGCCGCACCGGATCTCGGCCCCGCGCCCGCCAACCGGGCGAGGCGGCGGGCGGAACGGCATGGTGCGAGGGCCTGGACAGGCCGGCGACCGGAAACTGGTGGCCCGGTGTCAGGCTCGAGCAGGAGAGCGCATGAACGACGGCAGCAGCGCAGGCTCCCAGGGATCGGTCACCGCCGTCACGGACAGGGGAGCCGCCAACCGGGCCGGGGTACTCAGTACCGCCCTCGCCGGTGTCCTGGCCTTCGCGCTCTCCTCCGGCTCCTGGCAGTGGTTCTCCACCTACCTCGGCGCCACCCTGCTCGCGCTGATCCTCGCCTGCACCCGGCCGCCGGTTCCCACGGCCGGCGCGCGGTCCGCGTATGTGCGGAGCCTGACCGCCTACTCCCTGGTCGTCGGCCTGTGCGTGGCCCTCGCGGTGGCGCCCGCCATGCAGCGCTGGAAGTGGTTCTTCCCGATGCCGGGCACGCGAACGAAGTGCGCCCACCTCGGCGACTACGCGGCACTGCGGGCACAGGCCGCACTGCACGACCTGGCGGGTCGGGACGGCGCCGCGCTGGCCTTCGCCCAGGACGACCGGAGCCGGCACGTCGTGGACGACTGCTTGGCGTCCACGACGACGCTGTGGCTGCCGGTGTATGCCCTGGCCGCCGCCGCACTGGCGGCGCTCGGCGCGTGGTTGGTGGGCAGGGCTGGTACGAGGCCGGCGAGCGCCACGGCGGTATGAGCGGCTTCCGCGAGCCGTCGGCCGAGTGAGAGGCCGGTGCCGGTGCCGGTGCGAGTGCCTCCGCCCATGCCAGTTGCCGGTCATCGGCGTCACCGTTCCCGTATGCGCCACCACCAGCGCCCGGCCGTCCACGCACAGGCCCAGCCGGGATCCGGAAGAGTGCGTCGTTCGAACTCCACGTCGATCCGCTCCACCAGCCGGCCGAGATCCGTCCGGGCTCCCCGGGGCAGATACCGGAGAGCCACTTCCAGGTCGTCCCGGCCGTCCTCGATCTCGATGCCGGGACTCTCACCGGGGCCGGTCAGATACCGCCCGGGCTCCTTGAAAGCCCATGCGAACCGGTCGAGAGCGACGGCGACTGCGTTCGGGTGCAGGTAACGGGCCTCAACGCGTCGCACAGCGGCCCGAGTTCGAGCCGATACGCCCGGGATCCTGAGGGTGGGTACGTGTTGCGGCGGCCGCCATCGCTCGTCGCGGACGGCCTTCGGGCGCCTACGCGGCATCGCCCTTTCGGATCAGAACCATGCCGGCATTCTGCCACGGCCCAGCCCCGCGGAGTCGGGCACGGCGAGGATGGTCAGGTGGCCCAGGGCAGTCGTACGGCTTCGATCTCCGCGTCGTCGAGGAGTGCTTCGACGAGTTGTACGGGGCCGGCGACTTTCGTGGCCCACAGGTCGTAGTCCGTGCAGACGATCCAGGACCGGTCTCGGGACCAGAGGTTGGACGGGCTCCAGTGATCTTCCTCGGGGTGGTCGTACAAGACCTTGGCGTCCGCGAGCCTGCCCGTGCGGATGCGCGCGTTCTCGTAGTCCCCGTCCGCGCGTAGCAGCGGGCTGTAGTAAGCCAGGCAGGGGGTGTCGGCGCCCAGTGGGCTGTGCTCGGTGAGGAGGTCGATCAGACGGTTCCAGTCGGCTCGGGCCAGATGACCTTCGGACGGCGCCTGGATCGTGGCCGGCCAGCTCCCCGACTTGATCCCGGGAAAGGACGTGTGACATGGAAAGCGTCCCTCGGGCACCACCGGATCACCGATTCGCCGTGCGAGTTCGGTCCATCGCAGCCTGTGCCAACGGGGACCGGGGAGCTCACCAGGGACGCCGTCGAGGACGTCTGCGGGGTCGAGGCCCGGGATGACGTCGTGTTCGCCGGACAGCACGGCCCGTTGAAAGTCGCCGAACGACATGTCGTCCGGCCCGAGCTCGTGCTCGTACATGGAATGCAGCACCCAGGCTGCGTCAGGCGACGCCGGCGGCATGAACCCGGTGAGTCCGTCGTCGGCGGTCAGTTCCCGCAGCCCGTCGGCTTCCCGTGGCTCGGCGAAGGGCCACCTTGCGGTCGCCCGTGCGGCGGCTGTCTCGTGCATCCGCCCAGCATCGCACTCGTGCTGACGGCCTTCCCGCGCGCGCCAGGGCAGGCTTCCGGTGAACGGGGGCTGCCATCGCCACCTGCGTCACGGTCTCTCACATGCCGCGGTCCGGGCCGCACCAAGGTTCGGGGCGCTTGTCGGCCCATGTCGGAGGGTGCTGCAGGGAGGGCGTCACCCACCTGGTCAGCAGGCTGTCGAATGATCAGCAACACGAGTTGATCGCCCTGATCGGGGAGATGGCAACCGCCGAGACCAACCCAGCTCGTCGCACGTTCTTGGAAGAGTTCCCTGAGGGCTTCGGGCTGATCGACGATGCGTCCTGAGCGATTCAGCTTGCCGTACAAGACAGGCGCCAAACCGTGTCGCGGCGGTCGATCCTCCATCCAGACTCATCACCAAGAACCCGACGATGTTGGATAGCGGCATGGTGAGACGCAAGAAGGAGAAGAGGAAGCGGCCCGCTTGGGGCATTCCGAAGGGGATCGTCCTGTTGGCGACACGGGAGGGCTGGCGCACCAGCGTCCTCGCCGAAAGGGGAGTGCTCTGCGGACGGCTGGACGTGCCGATCAACACCGACCCACAAGAAGCGCGGGCCGCTGCTGCGGTGATGGTGACGGAACTCGCGCGCGATTTCCACGACACCGACGTCGAGGTGAGCTGGGAGTCGCCCCAGGAGCCTTGGTCATGGACCGGCCTAGTCACCCTTGCCGCCGAAAACGACTCGCCTTCGCCGGACGCCGAAGGTTGAGCGGCACACTCAGGAGTAGCGCAGGACCCGCTTGCGGAGGAGTTCGAAGCCTGCGCGGCCGAACATCCGGCGTTTCAGCATCCTGATCCGGTTGACATGGCCCTCGACGACTCCGGAGTTCCGCGGCTGTGAGAGCCCGGCGGTGACGGCGTCGAGGTCGCGCTCCAGGTGCCGGGCGAATCGCTGGAGGCTGGGCAGGTCTGCGGTGGTCGCGGCCTCGATCAATGCCGGCAGTTGATGGCCTTGCAGATGAGTAAGCATGTGGGCGAAGGAGCGCACCTGCCGGGCGAGTGCGTCCGGTTCAGGGCAGTTTGACAGTACGGCGCAGGTGAGGAGGCGCATCGGGTCCTACCCGCGTGTCCGCGTCGAGGGTGGTGGCCGGGCAGTGGTCTCGCAGGCGGGAGGCGTCCTGCTGGTGGAGACGGCACGCAAGTCCGGGCTGGACCAGGCGATATCTGCAGTTCTGGCACCGTGGCGCAAGCGGCGGGCGGTGCACGATCCGGGGCAGATACTGCTGGATGTGGCCATGGCGGTCGCGCTCGGCAGAGGCGGTCGCGGCCCGATGAGCAGGATCCGCATCTTCAAGGGCGCCGAACTCCGCGCACACTCCAAGGACTTGTACGCCGCCGTGGAACGAGGACGATGACAAGGTGATCGAGGCGTACCCTTTCACCGTTTCGCACATTTGTGCCACTCTGTGTCCCTGATCCGTGGGGTGAGGGCGGGGGATGTCTTGAGCAGACGCGGTTGGTTCAGTGGCCGGAAGTGGTTCAAGCAGGGGGTCGCTCTCGCCAAGCAGGGAAGGCTGGAGGATGCGCGTGACGCATACCTCCGTGCGGCGGAGTCGGGCAGCGTGAACGCTCAGTACAACCTTGGGCTCGTCTATGTCGATCTGGATGACCCGGACAACGCGATCTTGTGGTTCCGTCGGGCCGCCACCGCGGGGGACGCCGGTGCCATGCACAGTCTCGCCCTGCATCTCGCCGGTGGGGGCCGGAAGGTCACCGGCGAGGCATTGCGCTGGTATTCCGAGGCGTCCGTGCGCGGTCACGCGCCATCGCAGTACAACCTGGCTCTCCACTACCATGCGACGGGCGAACTCTCCCTCGCCGAGCGCCACTTCGAGCAGGCGGCGAAGCAGGGGCACCTCGATGCGGAGGTGTCCCTGGCCGGTCTGTGGCTCGGCCGGGGTCGCAAGCGGGAATCCGAGGAGATCCTGCACCGGGCAGCGGAGAAGGGGCATCCCGGGGCACTCGACTTCATGGGCAAACTGGCCGAGGAGCGAGGTGCCACCGAGCAGGCCGCCGGGTTCTACGCGCGCTCCCACGCGGCGGGATTCAGCGGTGCGGCGGTGAATCTGGGACTGATGCACGAGAAGCAGCAGCGTGTGGCGGAGGCCGAGGAGTGGCTCCGTAAGGCGGCTGACGCCGGGAACGTCGGCGGTATGTACGCCTTGGGCCGTCTTCTTGTCGGTCTGGACCGGTCGGACGAGGCCCTCGTCTGGTTTCGCAAGGCGGCCGATCGGGGGGACGCGCAGGCGCAGCACGCGATACGGGTCATCGCCGCGCGTGAAGAGGAATAGCCCCCGAAGCGGAACCCGGCGCCCATCCGACGCGACAATCGGGCCGCAGGCGTGCCCCAACCCAGAAAGGAGACACCTCACCAACACAGAGTCCCCGTCAGCACACTGACGAGGACTCATGAACGATCGAGGTTAAGGTGTCGCGATGCCTATCGATCACTTCACCTGGTCGTCGATCACCGCCGAGGACTTCCCCTTTCCTGAAGGCGTTCCGGCAGCGCGGATCAGCGATGAGCTGTCAGCCATGCTGGTCTCCCCTGACCCCACGGTCCGCGATGATCAGGCGTACACCGCCGCCGCGCGCTGGATAGGTGAAGGCCGTCTCGATGACGTCCTGGAGAACCTCGGCGACACGGCCGCGGGTCGCTTCACGCATCCGGAGATCCAGGCGCGGACGTTCGCACCACTCGTCCTGCGATGCGTGCTGGCGCGCACAGTTGCCGCGCCCGGCACCGTGCCGAAGGCCGCCGTTGAGCGTTGGTATGCCCCCTTCACCACCTGGTATCTGACCGAGCGCGACACCCGTGGCTGGGACGACTCGCTGGGCTGGCTGCACGCCGTCGCCCATGGTGCCGACGCGGCCGCGACGTTCGCACAGGCGTTGCCGGGTCGCTGCGCTGAGCTGCTGGAGCTATGTGCCCGCCGGATGACGGCTGCGACCGACTACCGGTATGTCCAGCTGGAGGATGCCCGTCTGGCCCGAGGGATCGGACTCATCCTGCTCGTGCCCGGTCTGTCGGCCGAGCAGGCCACGGGATGGCTGAGCGTGGTTGCCAAAGCGCTGGAGACCGGAGGCCACGGCCCGGTGCCGCCATGGGCGTTCAACACGTTTGCGACCCTGCAGTCTCTGCATCTGCATCTGACCCGGGGGCTGGCCGAAGGAGGCATTCCTTCCCACGCTGCCGTCGTTGCCGCGGAGGTGGCCGCCATCCTTCGCCTGCCGTATCACTGGCTCGCGTGAGAGGGACCGCGAAGTCGTTCCGGACTACCGGTGATCTCGGCGAGCTGCCGCCGAAGGGAGACAAGTCCTCGCGGTTCAGCGTCCATCTCGTGCGACATGACGTCCCGATCTCAGTAACGACGAGCAACAGTCACGCTGCGTACGCGACCACAAGAAGTGGACCAGAGCCCGTAACTCGCCGACAGAGCCAGCCGGTCCCACGCGGCCGGTTCCGCGGAGCGGTTCTGGGACGGGCCGAGCACGGCCATCACGGCGGCCAGGTGGTCGGTCATGAAGTCCTCTCGGTTTTCCGTGCACGATCCCGCGCGCTGGGGCGATGGCGCGCGGGACCGTACTGTGCGTATCACCACGAAGTCCGACGCGCGCCGGGAGTCGTGACCGCTCGGCCCAGCCAGGTACGTCAGCCGCGCCGGACCACTTCCTCCGCGTCGCCCTCCTCGAAACCCCGTCGGGCCGTTGTCGCGGCCCGTTCCGGCTCGGGGTGTGCCTGGCGTACGCGCTGGTCGGCGATGGCCAGCAGCAGGGCGATCACGCTCATTCCGACAGCGGTGAGCAGCCCGAGCTGAATGGCCGTCACGGAACGGCCGTGGTTGGCCTGATGAGCGAAGTACACCGCGCCCACCACGGCGATCCCGGCCGCCGAGCCGATGCGCTGCCCCGTCTGGAGCACCCCGCCTGCCGCGCCGGCCCGCTGCACGGGCACGCGCGTGAGGGTCAGGGTCGTATTGGGGGAGACCGTGAGGCCCGAGCCGATCCCGCCGACCACCATGGGCAGAGCCGTGGCCCACCCGACGCTCTCCAGCGGTACCAACTGCACCGCCACGACCACCCCGAGCAGCCCCACGACCACCAGGAGCAGGCCGAAGACGACCAGCTTGCGTCCGTGGCGCATCACCAGCCGACCCCCGACGGCGGCGCCGACCGCGGACGCGGCCGCGAAGGGCAGCACCGAGACACCGGCCGCCAGCGCGCTGTATCCGACCGTGTTCTGCAGGAACAGGGAATAGACGAAGAAGACCGTGGTGAAGCCCGCGAAGTAGGTGAGGCTGATCAGGGAACCGAGCGTGAAGGAGCGCAGGGAGAACAGGTCCAGATCGACCAGCGGCGCCCGCCCGCACACCTTTTGGCGCCGTTCCCACGCCCAGAACGCGATCAGCAGCAGCGCGCCGACCGGCAGCAGGGCCCACTTCAGCCGCCCGGTCCACTGCTGCTCCTGAACCAGCGGCAGCATGAGCGCGAGCACGGCGGCACCGAGGAGCAGCACACCGAACGGGTCGAACTCCTCCCGCCGGCCCGTCGACGCCGGGAACCGGGGCAGCAGCCGCAGACCCGCGACGAACGCGGCGACTCCGATGGGCAGGTTGACGAAGAACACCCAGCGCCAGCCGTCGTCGGTGCCCACGGAGTCGATCAGCACACCCCCCACCAGCGGGCCGGCCGCCGTCGAGACCCCGATGACACTGCCCAGCAGACCGAACGCCTTGGCCCGCTCCGCGCCCTGGAACATCTGCTGGATCAGCCCCGAGGTCTGCGGCGCGACCATGCCCGCCGCCGCGCCCTGGATGAGCCGGAACACCACCAGCCAGGAGGCACTGGGAGCGAGGCCGCACGCCCACGAGGCCAGCGTGAACAGGGCCAGCCCCGCCAGGAAGGCCTGGCGGCGCCCCCGCATGTCGCCCAGCCGGCCCGCCGGGACGAGCACCAGCCCGAAGGTCAGGGCATACCCGGAGACCACCCAGGACTGGGCGGCCTCCGAGGCGGCCAGCCCGTGCTCCATCGAGGGCAGCGCCACATTCACGATCGAGGTGTCGAGCAGGGAGATGAAGCCCGCCGTCAGACAGACGGCGAGCGCCTTCCACCGCCGGTGGTCGGGGGCGGGCGGGGCTTGGACAGTGGTCATGGGGTCACGCTAAGCAGCCACCCCGCCCAACACGGGGAATGAGTCGTTCCGCGCGCGGGTCGTAGCCGAAAGGGGGTGTACGAGACAGTCGGCGGCACCCGTACGCGCCGCCGGGCCCGCACGGTCGCGACCTTCGTACCGCCGCCGCACCGCCCGCACAGTCGACCTTCGTACCGCCGCCGCACCGCCCCGCGCGGCCGAACCTTTCCCGGTGGTCGCCGGGAGCGCCGCAGCGCTTCCGGTGCCTCTCACCGCCGGCCGAGGGCATGGGGCTCGGGCTAAGGAACGTTCCAGGCGGCGATGAACGGCTGTTCGTCCTCGGTGGCCAGGAAGCTGAGCGTGCCGGGATGCGGATGGCCGAGCAGGCGGGCGGCGGAGGCGTCGAGGCCGAGCCAGCGCACGGCCAGTACGCGCGCCAGATGACCGTGCGCGACGACGGCGACATCGCCGTCGCACAGCAGCGGCCGGATCCGGTCCAGCACCGCGTCCGTACGCGCGGCCACCTGCTCGATCCGCTCGCCGGGATGGTCTGCGTCGCCGGGAAGGACCCCGTCCCGCCACAGGTCCCAACCCGGCCGCCGCTCCCGGATCTGCGCCGCGGTCAGACCTTCGTACCCGCCGTAGTCCCACTCGATCGGGCTCGACACCCGTCAGGCCCGCCAGTGCGGCGGTTCGTGTGGCGCGGCTCAACGGGCTGCTGAACACGGCGACCAGGGGGCGTCGGGCCACCCTCGGAGCGAGTGCCTTCGCCGCGGCCTCGCCCGCGTCCGTCAGCGGGACGTCGGTACGACCGGCGTGCCGGCCCGACAGGCTCCATTCGGTCTGACCGTGTCTGATCACCGGTGTCCTCCGAGGATGCCCCGGCCTTCAGGCTGGGGAGGAATCGGACTCCTGCGGAGCAGGGCAGGAGGAGCCGAGTCGCCGTCAGGGCGATTCGGCGTCCGCTACGACGGCGCGGTAGTCGCCCTCCAGGCGGTGGACGAGTTCGGCGTTGAGGGATCGCCGGTTGGCCTTGGCCTGCTCGGTGAGCCACCGGTGGAGGTCTGCTGGCAGGCGGAGCGTGATGCGAGTTTCTTCATGATTCATGCACTCAGAGTAGTGGTATGGTGACACTATGGCGACACCAGGGGTTGCGGGAGAGGCCGGGCACGCCCGGTACACCTACCGGCTTCGCGTGTCGTCCACCGCGCTTGCCGGCCTGGAGGCCGAGTGGGCGCGCTGCCGGTGGGTGTGGAACGAGTGCGTGGCGATGTCCCGTAAGGTCCACGGCCTGAACCGGGACATCGTCGAGAAGACGATGTGCGGTCCGGCGCAGCTCGACAAGATGCTGACCGAGGCTCGTGCCGCGATGAGATGGCTGCGCGAGGGCAGCTCGGTCCCGCAGCAGCAGATGATCCGCGACTTCGCGAAGTCGCGGGCGAAGGCGCTCAAGGACATCAAGGCCAGGCTGCCGCAGCGGCAGCGTGCCGGGATGCCGAGGATCAAACGCAAGCGGCAGGCGCTGCCCAGCCTGAACTACACACGGCGCGGCTTCCGCATCAGGCACGGGCGCCTGCATGTGGCGGGCGTGATCTCTCTGACCGTGGTGTGGTCCCGTGACCTGCCCACAGACCCGACGTCCGTGCGTGTGTACCGGGACAGCCTCGGCCACTGGTATGCCTCGTTCGTCGTGGAGAGGGCCCCCGAGCCGCTGCCCGCTACCGGACGCGCCATCGGCATCGACTGGGGCGTGAAGGAGACCGCGACCACCACCAGCGACGCCCACGACCTGCCCCACCCGCAGCACGGCAGGACCGCGGCGGTGAGACTGGCCCGCTACCAGCGGCAGATGGCCCGCCGCCGCACGCCCCAGAACCGGCCCGACACCGCCGGATACCGCAAGGCCCGTACAGCGGCGGCGAAGGTGTCCAAGAAGATCGCCAGGCAGCGTCAGGACACCGGCCGCAAGTGGGCCAAAGCTGTGGTTCGCGACCACGACGACCTGGCCGTCGAGGACTTTCGCCCAAAGTTTCTCGCCAAGTCCACCATGGCCCGCAAAGCGGCCGACGCCGCCATCGGCGCCACCAAGACTGCGCTAGTCGAGATGGCCCGCAAGCACCGCCGGACCGTCCACCTGGTCAACCCCGCGCACACCACCATGGACTGCGCATCGTGCGGAGCGAGAACCAAGCACGCACTGCCCCTCTCTGAACGAACATATACGTGCACCGCATGCGGAACCGTGTCCCCCAGGGACAAGAACTCCGCCCGCGTGATGCTCGTCCGGGCTGGTCTCAACCCGGCTGGTGCTGATCGTGTAAGAGCTGGCGGACCGCTGGTCCCCAGCCAACGTGAGCCAGGAATCCCCGTCCTTTAGGGCGGGGAGGATGTCAATATCAGTTCGCCCATGGCCGGCCGCGCACGCTATCCGATCTTGAGGAAGCGACCGCATGTTTCCGGCCGAGCGGCCATCACGTCAGGAAGAGGGCCGCCCCGTCCCGCCGGCTCCTCCGGGCCCGCAGGCCCAGTACGGTCAGCGCCGCCGCCAGCCAGCACGCGCCGATCAGTGTCTCCCAGCCGGCCAGGGCGGCGGTGTGCGCGCCCGCCTCGCCCGCCAGTACCTCCCGGATCGCCAGCAATCCGTGGGTGAGGGGCAGTACTCGGCCGAACCCGGCGAGGACGGGGGCGACAGCGTTCGCGGGCACCTCAGGGCCGCAGACGATCAGCATCACGGTGAACGCCGCGTTGGACACGACGTTGCGCAGGTCGACAGCGGTCAGTACCAGGGATCCGAGGAAGAGGCCCAGACAATAGCTCGTCACCGCGACGAGGATCAGCAGGGCGGAGAGCAGAGCCACCGATGCCACACTCAGGCTCAGTCCCGCCACGGGACCGAGGAGGAGAACGGCGCCCAGCCCGCAGGCCACCCCGTCCGGCAGCCAGAAGAGGCTCCGCCCGACCAGGACGAGCGCGGGACTGCTGGGCGAGGCGACCAGCAGGGGAAGAGTGCCGTTCTGCAGCTCCCAGGTGGTGGACGCGGTCGCGAACATGCCGTGCAGCGCGACGAGCGCCACCGCGTTGCCGACCAGGAGATAGCGGGCCTGCCCCGGCCCGAGCAGATTGCCGATGGTGGCGAAGAACAGGACCTGGGCGAGCATCCGGACGAACCAGCCGAGCAGCCAGGTCTTCCAGGTGAACACGGTGCCGTAGTCGGCGGCGCCGGCGCGTGCCGCCCAGCCCAGCACCCGTGTGCGACGGCCTGTCCGGATGCCGTACGTGGTGCGGCTCATCGCAGCCCCACCGTCCCGTTCTCGCGTACGAGCCGTACGACCCGGCCGAGGAGGAACCATCCGCCGGCCCCGGTGAGGAGGCCGAGCCCGAGGATGACGCCGGTGCGCCACGCGACGGAGGTGACCGTCGCCGGGCCGAGTGCGTCGCGCAGCAGGTCGGAGCTCCAGGAGAGATAGATGAGGCGGCCGACGGGATGGGTCCACTCCGGCAGCCGGTCGAGCGGGGTGAACACCCCGCCGAGCAGCAGGACGGGGTAGCTCAGGGAGTTCTGGAAGGTGCGGGCCGTCCGGGTCGCGACGAACAGGGCGGCCATCAACGTGGCGGTGCCCGCGGTGGCGACGGCGGTGGCCAGGAGCGCCAGGGCGAAGACGCCGGGATGCGGTACGTGGGGGACGGTGCCGAAGCCGAGGATCGCGACGGCCGCGACCTCCAGGACCGTCAGCAGGCTGATCGCGGTGCTCACCCAGACCCGGCTGAGGACCACTCGGGCGAAGTCGACCGGCGCGGCGATCTGGAGCTCCAGCGTGCCGAGCCAGCGGTCGTTGTCCACGACCTCCCCGGAGATCAGCATGGCCATGCTCCACACGCCCATCAATACGGGGGCGAGCAGACCGTTGGCGAGGAGGTCGGGGCGTTCGTTGTGCCGGATCAGGAGCAGGAACACCGCGGCGAGCAGCGGCGTACGCACCAGGTCGATGAGGTAGTCGCGGTGGGTGAGCACCAGGCGTCCCTGGAACCGGCCGGCCGCCGCGAGCAGGCTCACCGGTTCACCACACTGCGCGTCTCGTCGCGGTGCACGAGTCGCAGGTAGACCTCCTCGAGGCCGGGCAGTTCGGTGCGGACCTCGGTCACGCCCCGCTCGACGACGAAGGCGAGGACACGGCCCACGGCTTCCTTGTTCTCGACCGTGACGAGCGTGGTCCCGTCGTCGGCGGGTTCCGTACCGAGGATTCCCGGGAGCGCGCGCATCTGGGCGACCAGGGCTTCCTCGGCTCGGATCCGTACACGATCCTGGCGCGCGACGAGGCGGGCGAGCGTCCTCGGTGCCTCCGCGGCGACCACCCGCCCGTGGTTGATCATGGTGACGCGGTCGCAGAGCACTTCGGCCTCGGACAGGTCGTGCGTGGCGAGCAGTACGGTACGTCCCTCGCCCGCGAGCCGCCGGACGAGTTCGCGCAACTGCCGTGCGGCCAGCGGGTCCAGGCCGTTGGTAGGCTCGTCGAGGAGCAGGACGCGGGGGTCGCCGATGATGCCGCGCGCGAGGTGGAGCCGCTGGCGCATGCCCACGGAGAAGGTCTCCACCCGGTCGTCGGCGCGCTCGGCGAGCCCGAGTTCGTCGAGCAGCGCGTCGGTCCGGGTGACGCCGTCCCGGGTCGTCAGACCGTACAAGGCGGCCCAGTAGCGCAAATTTTGACGTGCTGTCAGGCGTGGGTAGAGGCCGCGTTCGCCGCCGAAGACGATGCCGAGCAGGGGCCGGATCCGACGGTGTTCTGTCGCGAGGTCGTAGCCGAGCACCCGGCCGGTTCCCGAGGTCGGCAGCAGTACCGTGGAGAGGATCTTCATCAGGGTGCTCTTGCCCGCCCCGTTGGGCCCGAGGAGTCCGTGCACCTCGCCCTGCTCCACGGTGACCGAGACGTCGTCGAGCGCGACGACGGCCGGGCCGCGCCGTGTGCGGTACTCGCGCCGCAATCCGCTTGTCTCCACGGCCGGTTCGCCGTTGCCCGGACGGGCGAGGCCACCTCCGCCGTTTCCGCTGTCCGTCATCACGCTCCCGTTCCCGTGGGGGTCGTCGGACCGGTGTCTGCCGTTCGGCACGGAAGGATCACGTGCCGGGCTCCACCGAGGTCGAGCCGGGCTCCTCGACAGCTTTGTTCGCGCCGGGCTCCACACGAGCCTTGTCGGCGCCGGGCTCCCCGGCGACCGGCCCGCCGGGCTCCTCGACGGCCGGGCCGCCGCCCGCCGCCTCGTCCAGCCATTCCTGCCGGGCGGCTCCGGACACCAGCAGGAACGAGCCGAGCGGGGTCCGTGCGACGAGATGACGTCCGACGTCGTCCAGCCGCAGCCGGTCGGCCGGTTCGTCGTCCAGAGGTACACCGAACAGCGGCAACCCCGCGCCGAGCAGTCGCCGTGCGCCGATGCCGCGGTGGGCCAGGTCGGAGGCGAGTTCCGCGAGACGGCCGCCTGCGCCCTCGATGCCCGGCTGGGCGATCAGGGCGGGCGCCCGGACCGGGCTGCTCCAAAGCGCCGCGGTGCGCATCGCCCGCAGCAGCCGAGCGCCTACGGCGGCGGCCCGGGTGGGGGGCGGCGTCACGGCGGGACGCCAGCCCAGCCGGGCCATGGCGCGCCGGGCTTCCCGCCACTCCGGCCACAGACCGGTCCTGGCGAGGTCGGTAAGCAACTGCCGTACGCCTGTGTCGTCGAGGCGCTGGAGCAGCAGCGCCAGGTCGAGCAGGTCGCGGCTGCGGAAAGGGCGTTCCCACCGTTCCGCCACCAGGGCGACCGCACAGACGGCCAGAGGAGAGCGGGAGGGGCGGGTGAGCTGCCAGGCCGG
This sequence comes from Streptomyces sp. NPDC005070, assembly GCF_053600395.1. Classification (NCBI taxonomy): domain Bacteria; kingdom Bacillati; phylum Actinomycetota; class Actinomycetes; order Kitasatosporales; family Streptomycetaceae; genus Streptomyces; species Streptomyces sp. NPDC005070. The sequence goes on from NZ_JBSFZS010000001.1 coordinate 132,787, forward strand.
GGCACGTACCTCGGTAACGATCTCCGCGGTGAACAGGCCGACGGCGTAGGGGTCGGGGGAGCGCTCGGGCGCTGGGCTGCGGAACTCGGCTCCCAGATGCAGGGCCACGGAGTCGCCGGTCCTGGCGGGGCTGACCGTGAATGCCGCCAACTCCCATCCTGTCGCCGTCAGTTGTTGTGCGCAGCTCCACAGGTCCGCGTGGCCCGGGCAGACGACGTCGAGATCACCGGCCGCGCGGAGCACCCTCGGCGGGTAGAGGCCGGCGATCGTCATGCCCTTGAGGAGGAAGATGCCGGGTGCTGCCGTCCGCAGCCTGGACCAGATGCGGCGGTAGTGGTCGACGCGTTCCCGGTGCAGGCGCAGTTCGGCCGTCTCCGCCTCGGTGAGCGTTTCGCCGTCCTCGGCCCACAGGCTCAGCAGGGTCGCGGCGAGCTTGTGGCGGCCGTCGCGGGCGGTTCGCAACACGGCCTCGCGCGAGGCCGTCGGCCCGGCGTCCAGCAGGGCGAGGACGGTCGCGGTCGTCACCTCCGCGTCCGTCGCTGTTCCGGTCAGTGCGTCTGTCAACGCAGGCTCCGCCGCGGTGCACGAAGGTGGACGGGGCCCTCGGGCCGGGGGACTCCGCGGTGGCCGAGGAGGAATGCGATCAGGACCGCTGGAGGGCGAACAGGCCCGGATCCGGATCCCGATCGCATTCGACGGACGACTACTTGCCCGGCTTCGGGCGGACCTTGACCTGCTTGAAGGCGACACTCATGGGACCCTCCTTGATGTGGTCGGTCATGGAAAGTAGCCTCAGCGTATTGCCCTCGAATGGTGCATGACAATGATGCAACTTGCTTTGCATACAGCGGACTTGGCGTGCCGTACGGGTGCCGTCCCGGGCCCGGCGGACGAGCGGAATGCCGGAGGAGCATGACGGTCCACGCGTGGTTGAGGACGCCCCTCACTCATGATCCGGTAAGGCGCCGCACCTATCCCGACGACGTCTATTTCCGGGAAATGGCGGCCTTGCTGGACGGTTGGGAGACGGAAAGGGCGGACCGCGCACTGCTGCGGTCGACTTTCGTGATGTTCAAGCCCGACGCCGTCGTCGGGCGGCGGGTCGAGCCCGCGCTCGCCTTCCTGGCAGGGCACGGCTTCGAACCCCTCGGCGCTCTGACCGTGCGGGTCGACGCACGGGTGTGCCGGGAGCTGTGGCGCTACCAGATCAACGCGGCGCCCCTGGCCGTCATCCGGGCCGTGGACATGATTCTCGAGTCAGGACCCCCCTGTCTCTTCGTCGCGCTCCGCGACACCCGGGGTCCCGAACGCACCGGGACGACCGCGGCGGAACGGCTCGCCGAGCTGAAGGGGTCGTCCAAGAACCGCTCGGTGGACGGCGGTTCACTGCGCGGGACCCTCGGATGCGAGCTGATGTGCCTCAACTTCCTGCACGCTCCCGACGATCCGGCCGACCTGATCCGCGAGCTGGGTGTCCTGCTGCCCCGGCGACGGGAACAGGCACTCTCCCTGCTGGCCGCCGACGTGTCGCCGCCCGGTGCGGCCGATCCAGCCACACTGGCAGGCGAGTTGTACGCCATTCACCCGGCCCACTCCCTCAGCCGGCCGGCGCCCTCCGGTACTTCCACCGGGCGTGAGCCCTCGGGTGACACCTCGCGCCGCCCGGCCGACCCGCAATCGCTGCTGGCCCGGGTGGAACAGCTCGCCGCGGACGCGGACGGGCTTCCGCTGTGGGACCGCATCGTGATCGCCGCGGAACTGGTGGAGGGCCTCCCCTCCGAGGGCCGGCCGCTGATCGGGCCGCCGCCCGGCACTCGCCCCAGCCACCCCCGCGCTCTCCGCCCGGCCGGGCCCCCGGCCACCACCGTGGCGGACCGCTGAACGCGCGGGCCCCGCCCGGCGGCTGAACGCACAGGCCTGCCCGAGCCCCGAACGCACGGCCCGGTCCGAGCCCCGCACACGCAGGCCCGGTCCGATCCCTGAACGCACGGGCCCGGCCCCGAGTCCTGGACGCACAGCCCCCGCCCGACCGAGAAACCCCCAGCCGCCAGGAGGAACGGTCCCGATGACCGACGCCGACATCGAACTGCACGGTCCCGCGAACTGGGAGGGACCGCCACGCCGGTACGGGCCGGCGGCCCGCGTCGCCGTGCTCTCCGATGTGCACGCCAACATCCCCGCCTTCGACGCGGTGCTCGCCGAACCGGACGTCGCCGCCGCCGACTTCGTCGTCCTGTGCGGCGATCTGACGTGGGGGCCGCAGCCGCAGGAGACGTACGAACGGATCGTCGCGCTGGGCGAACGCGCCCTGTGCCTGCGGGGCAACGCCGACCGCTATGCCGCCCAGATCGGCACGGCCGCGCGGACCGCCGACACCCCGCGTCAGTCGTGGATCGCCGCGCAGCACTCGCCCGAGGCCATCGCCTTCCTCGGCCGGCTCCCCTTCGGTCTCGTCGTCGAGATCGACGGGCTCGGTCCCGTGCACTTCTGCCACGGTTCGCCGCGCAGCGACCACGAGTTGGTCACGCCGGGGACACCGCCGGAGCGGTTCGCCGAGCTGTCGGCGGCCATCGACGCGCGGGTCCTGGTCACCGGGCACTCGCACCTTCAGTTCGACCGCGCCGTGGCGGGCCTGCGCAGCGTGAACCCCGGCAGTGTCGGGCTGCCGTACCACACGGGTGAGCCGGGCACCGCGTACTGGGCGCTGCTGGGCCCCGACGTCCGGCTCAGGACCACGCGCTACGACGTCGAGGACGCCGTCGCGCGTGCCCACCGCGTCGCCGACCCGGACTCGGAACGCTACGCGGACACCCTGACGAACGCGCCCGATCCGGAAAAGATCGTCGTGGAGGCTGAGAAGCTGATCTTCGTCAATTGATCCGCAAGGAATTCGCTGATCCACAAGAGGCCCGCGCGGTCGACGGAATTTCTCGTTCCGTCAAATTCGGGAAACAAAAGGCGAGTTGACCGCGGATTCCCGGCATGACGTTGACATGCGAGCTCGCGGTGTGCTGACCTGTGCATGCAAAATTGGCAAGTTGTTTGGCACGTTTCTCTGGCACCGTTCCCGGCAGGAGGAATCCATGCGAACAGCTCCACTTCCCACCGCGAAAGCACCCACCGAGGCGACGCGGACGTCGACCCCGGCGCCCGTCATGCTGCTGCCCCGCCTGGTCGAACGCATGATCACGGACCGGCAGGCCGCGCACATCGTCAAGTTCCGCACCACCTGCACCGACTGCGTGCCGAACTTCTGAGCACGGCGTCGCGCGTCGGCGGACAGTCGACAGCGTCCGCCGACCTGCGCGTGGTCACCGAAGTCGTCGCGGGCGCCCTGCGCGCCGCTTCTCGGGGGCTGTGCGTCCTGGCGGTCGACGGCCTGTCGCTCGAAGTGGCCGAGTCCGCGTTCCGCCACGCACACACCCGGCCACTGCGCTCCACCTTCCCGAGCACGTCGACGACAGCCTGGCTCACCGCGGTCACCGGCACCGATCCCGGCGTCCACGGCGCCGTCGGCATGGTCTACCGCGCACCCGGAGCCGACTGCGTCACCCACCTCGTCACCGGGGACACGTACGCCTTCGGTTCCCGGCGAACGCCCGGCAACACGCTGCTCCACGCGGCACCCACGCTCTTCGACCGCGCGGCCGCGTCGGGCCGGCCCGCCCTGGCGATCGGCGCGGAACTGGAGCGCCTGACCGGTCCGTGGGTGGCCGCGTTGCTGCACGGCGCCCGGATCGTGCCGTCGCCGGCCGCCGCAGCGACCCCCGTCATCGACCCGGTGAGCGTGGCCGAGCGGACCGTGCGCGAGGTCGAGGCCGTCCTCGCGCGCGCCTACGACGCCCCGCCGCTGGTGTGGGCCTACGTGAACCTCGACGACCACATCCACCGGTCCGGCTACGACTCCCGGCTGCGAGAGGCGCTGTCGCTGCTCGACACCGCGGCCGCCCGCTGGGCCGACACCGGCTGGAGCGTCCTCGCCCACGCCGACCACGGCCAGGTGGAGGTGACCCCCGACCCGGCCCTCGCCGAAGCATGGGCACGGCTCGACGCCCCCGCCCACTGCCGCATGCCCGGCGGCGGCGCCGGCCGCGTCCGCTGGCTCCATCCGCTCCCCGGGCGCGAGGAAACCGTGGCCGACCTACTGCGCGACACGCTGGGGGACCACGCCCTCGTCCTCACCCCGGACGAACTCCACGCACGGGGACTGCTGCCCGCGACACCCGTCGTCCGCGCCCGCATCGGCGAGGTCGTCGCCCTGGCCACCTCCCCCCACTTCCCCGTCCCCGACCCCACGGTGACCTGGGAGCACGGATCCATCTCCGACGGCGAGACGCTCGTACCGCTGGCCGCCTGGAACCCCGCACCAGAAGCCGCCCCCGCCCTGCCCTGATCCCCCCGGAACCACACGACACGATAGGAGAACCCGTGAGCACGGTCGTGTTCCGCAACAAGACCGGTGGTTCGGAGACCCTCCACGCGACACCGGGACAGCCCCTCCTGGACGTGCTGCGCCTCCACGGAATCCCGGCTAACGCCGTGCTCGCCCATCGCGACGGGGAGGTGATCCCCGAGGCCACGGCCGTCGTCGGAACCGACGACGTCATCGAGGTACGCCAAGTACGCCATTACGACCTCGACGTACTGCGTCGGCCCAAGGAGCACGTCTACGCCGCGCCGGACCCCGTCTACGCCAAGTCCGTTCTCTTCGACCACGGCGGCACCCTGGAACGGCGCACCGAGCAGTTCACGGCGGAGACCTTCGTGACGTACGTAGAGGAGACGTTCGTCCAGAGCATCGCCGCCGGCGCCACCATGCGGGCGGGGGACCGGGTCGTCATCGGGCTCTCCGGCGGCCGGGACAGCGTCGCCTACCTCAAGCTCCTCGAACGCACCCGCGGCCGCTGGCCCGAGGTCGACATGACCGCCGTGACCATCACCGGACTGCCCGACTGGGACGAACCCGCCACCTTCCGCACCGCCCTGGACGCCTGCGCGGGCCTCGGCGTGGATCACGTCGTCGTCACCGCCGACGACGTGGCCGAGGTGTTCAAGCTGCGCGAGCCCTTCGTCGACGTCATGAACAAGGTCGTCGCCGGCGAACACCGCAACATGAACATGGTCATCGGCCATCAGGTCCTGCGCCGCATGCTGGAACAGGAAGCCGAACGCCGGGGCGCCCCGGTCGTCGCGTTCGGCTTCAACGCCGACGACCTGGTGGCCAGCATGGTCACCTGGTTCACCACCGGCTACCGGATGGGCGGCATCCCGGTCCGTGAACTCGGCTCCCTGCGTTACGTGTTCCCGCTGTACCGCATCACCAAGAAGGAACTCACCCTCTACCTGGAGCTCGTCGCACCCGGCCTCAACCGCCAGGGAGCACCGGGCCGGTTCACCACCGGCTCCGACGAACGCTCCCTCGCCTACGCCGTGGCCGACCACCTCTACGACCTGTGGCCGGGCATCGACTACTACCTCTTCAACGCCTTCGAGAACGTCCAGCGCACACTGCTTCCCCTGGTCGACGACCTGTGCCGGGTCTGCGAGGGCCGGTATGTGCTCCAGGAGGGCGTGGCCAACCCCGCCGGCCTGTGCGACGTGTGCGGATTCCTGCACCGCCAGGAGGCGTTGCGGGCGGACGCCCTGTGAGCGATGCCCGCCGCCAGGACGGTCCTCCCTGGTATCTCACCTTCTTCGGGGAGGACTTCTGGGCCGTCGCGGACCACGAGTACACGCCCGAACGCACCGCGGCCGAGGCCGGATACCTCGCCGCCGTCCTCGAGACCTCGGCACCCGGACGCCGCGTCCTCGACCTGGGTTGCGGCACCGGTCGCCACGCCGTCGCGCTCGCCGCGCGGGGGTTCGGCGTCACCGGGGTCGACTCCGGGGGATGGGCGCTCGGGCGCGCCGAGGCCGAGGCCGCCGCGGCGGGCGTCCGGGTCAACTGGCTGCGCATCGACCTGCTGCGCGAACTGCCTTGGCCCGTCGAAGAGTTCGACGCCGTCGTCTGTGTCCAGTCGTTCGGGTGGGGGAGTGACGCCCAGCAACTGCGGCTGCTCCAGGAGGTCCGTCGGGTGCTCGTCCCGGGCGGACTGCTGGTCCTCGACCACTCCAACGTGCTGGCCATCGCCGGACACTACGTTCCGGAGGCCACGTTCGAAGCCGAGGGACTGCGCGCCGACTTCCGCCGTACGTACCGGATGGCCTCCGGCCGCAGCACCGGCGAGATCGAAGTGCGACGAGGCGATGTGGAGCCCGTGGTCATCCACGACGACGTGCGGATGTACCAGCCGGCCGAGGTGCGGGACCTGCTGATCCGCGCCGGTTTCGCCGTCGAGCGGGTCGACGGTGATTTCGCCGTCGGCCGGGAGCCGGCCCCGACGACGCGCTATGTCCAGTTCGTCGCCCGGAGCCCGGCTGACACCCCGGCGGCGATCACCGCATGGGAAGGGAGGCACGACACCGGCGCCTCCATGCTGGACGGGGCCCGCGCCTCCGCGCTGGACGGGGCCCGCGCCTCCGTGCTGGACCTGCGCTGGTCGCCGGACGAGTTCGAGTTCGTACGACCGCGGGTCGACGCCGCTTTCCAGAGCGCGTACGACGGCGGCGGCCTCGCCGAACTCTCACGCGCCTACCCTCTGTCCGACCCCTACTCCGCGGACAGGGCCGCACCCGTCCTGTCGGGGCACTTCGGACTGGACCTCGCGCCCGACATGGTGACCGCCGGGGCGGGTGCCACCGGTCTGCTGCACGCGTGCGCGGCGCTGGCCGTGCCCGGACCGGTGCTGCGACTGGCCGGCGGCCACCCGGACCTGCCCCGCTGGGCTGCCCGCCTCGGCGTCGAGACGATCACCACCCGATTCGAGGACCTCGCCGCCGATCTCGACCGGCACACCCCCTCGGTCCTCGTACTCGACCGGCCCACGATCACCGGAGACCTCTTCGGAAGGGAGCGGCTGGAGGAGATCGCCGGGATCGCCCGCGCCTGCGGCACGACCGTCGTCCTCGACGAGGCGTACGCCGTCTACGCCGGGCCCGGCGCGAGCTGTGTCCCGGCGGTCGCCGAACACCCGAACCTGATCGTGCTGCGCAGCATGTCGAAGGGGTACTGCTGTGGCGGCCTCCGGGTCGGATTCGCCTTCGCGGGACCCGAGTTGACACGGCGGCTGCGCGAGATCACGCCGCCCCTCGGAGCGGGCGGAGCGGGTCTCGCCGTCGCTCTCCGCTTGTTGGCGCAGGGCGACGTCTTCGACGCGCTGCGGACCCGGATCGCGGAGGTGAAACCGCTCGTGGCGAGAACCTTGCGGCGGACCGGACTGACGGTCACCGAGGGATCCGGCTGTCTGCCGTGGGTGACGGCCGACGGGGAGCGGGGGGCGGCGAGCGTGGTGTGGGAGAAGCGGGGGGTGCGGGTGAAGGAGATCGGTCCGGTGGAGGCCGCTCACGGTGCTGAGCGCGCCTCCGGGACCGCGTTCGGCGGGAGGCCGGGGGAGGGCCCCGGTTCCGGTGGGAGGTCGGGGGAGGATCCCGGTTCCGGCGGCTCCGGCCGCCGTGACGGCGCTCTGTACAAGATCGCGGTACCGCTCTCGGAAGCCCGTCTGACCGCCTTCCTCGACGCGTTCGCCGATGCCCGGTAGCCTCGCCGACCTCGTCGCCGGGATCCATCACGGGATCGACGCAGACGAGGCGATGTGCTGGGTCGCCAGGCTCACCGAGTGGGACCGCTACCAGGGATCGGCGGGCATCGCCGCCGCGGCCGACTTCGTGGCGGGCGAGGCCGAGCGCGCCGGACTGGCCGGAGTGGAGGTGCTGAGCTTTCCCGCCGACGGCCGCACCACGTGGTGGACGTTCACCGCGCCCTCCTCCTGGACCCCGCGCGCCGCGCATCTGTCGGTCCCCGGCCGGCCCGCGCTCGTCGACTATCCCGCCCAGCCGTACACCCTCGCTGCCCACTCGGCCGCCGCGCACACCGAAGCGCCTCTCGTGCGCGCGCAGGACGACGGGTGGCCGCCGGGCGCGGTGGTCCTGGTCCCGTCGGCCGCACGACTCGACGCGAAGCTCCACGCCCGGATGCGTCACGAACGGGCGATCGGTTTCTGCGTGACGACCGGCCCCGGCCGGCAGGAGGGTGCGGGGCGCCTCGAACTGCCTGGCGGCAGCGCCCTGTTCGGATTCAGCGTGGTGCCCGGCCAGATGGACGTACTGCACCGCGCCCACAGCCGGGGCGAGCGTGCCCGCGTGGTCGTCGACGTCGACACCACCCCCGCCCGGATGCCGGTGGTCGTCGCCCGAACCCCGGCACGAGACGCCGGGGTGTCGCCGTTGTCACCGCCGTCGCCCGACGCTTGCCTCATCACCGCCCATCTGTGCCACCCCACCCCCGGCGCCAACGACAACGCCTCCGGAGTCGCCGCCGCCCTCGCGGCCGGGCGCGTCCTCGCGGCCCGCCCGCTGCGCCGCACCGTCCGGTTCCTCTGGGCACCCGAGTTCGTGGGACTCGCCGCCTACGTCCACCGGCTCGTGGAGGAGGGCGGAGGACCACTGCCCACGATGGCCGTCGACCTCGACATGGTGGGCCAGGACCAACGGCGCTGCGGCGGTCCGCTGATCGTCGAACGCAGCCCGGAGTACCTCCCGCACTTCGCCAACGCCCTGGTCGAGGCCTGTGTGCGTGCCCTGCCAGCCGCCGCCCGCTCCTACAGCGGAGCCGTCGGCTGCGACGTGTGGGCCTGGCGTTCGACCCCGTTCGTCGGCGCCTCCGATCACGCGGTCCTCGCCGATCGTGCGATCGGCTGTCCCTCCGTCCAACTGGGCCACTGGCCCGACCGGTTCAACCACTCCGGCGCCGACACGCTGGACAAGGTCGACCCGCAGGAACTGCGCAGGTCCGCCGCGATCACCGCGTCCGCGGCCGCCGTCGTCGCGACGGCAGGTGCCCCCGAGGCCGACCGGCTCGCCCACCTCCTCACCCGCTGGACGGCACGCCGGATGACCGCCTGCCTCCCGCCCGACGACGAGCCGCTCGCCGCGACCCTGCTGACCCGCCACGCGCGGTACGGACGCGACGCGCTGGACACCCTGCGGCCCTTCGGCGCCGACCCCGGCGTCCTCGACCGGCAGGCGTCCCTCCTCGACGGTCTGCGCCACACCCTCGCGGCGGCCTGGGACGACGTACCCGTGAAGCGCGACGGGGGCCCGCTCCTGCGCCGGGCATGGCCGGGTCCCTTCAACCTCCGCGCCCTGATGGGAGCCGTGAACGAGTCCGACCGGCGGTGGTTCACACGCCGCCTCGCCGAGGACCGGGGCCGGTTCTACGCGTCCGCGATGGCCCTGGCTCAGAGCGTCGACGGAGTGTCCGGCACGGCGGACGTGGTCCGAACAGCCCGGCTCGACGCGGGAATCCGCTGGGAGCCGGGCTTCGGGGAACGCTTCCTGGCCGCGATGGCGGACGCGGGCTGGCTGAAGGAAGGAGACGGGGAAGGGGAAGGGGAACGGGCCGAGGGAGGCGAAGGGAATTGAGCGCGCCGCACATCACCGTGACGGTCACCGACTCCATCGACGACGTGGACACCGTCCAGTGGGAGCAGGTCGCCGCGGCGGACACCGCGCCCGTGCACTACACCCCCGCGTACCTGCGGGCCTATCAGACAAGCCCGTTGAGCCCGATTCTCGCGGCGCGCTATATGACGGTCGCCGACGCGGGCCGCACTCTCGCCGTGCTGCCGTGCTACCTCCAGAAGCAGGGTGACCCGTACGGCTTCCTGCGCGCCGTCGGCATCGAGGACGCCGACGGCCCGGCGCTCCTCGGGCACAACTGGTACTGCTACGACACCCGCGTGCCGGTACGGGCGACGGGTGGCGCACAACGGGCGCGCGTTCTGGGGACCGTGCTGGGCGCGCTGTGCGAACTGGCCGCCGCCGACGGCGCCTTGACCGTGGGGCTGGTCAGCGTCCCCGAGGGCGACCCGGTTCTCGACGTCGCCCGGGACAAGGGATGGCGGGTGGCCCCGATCGTCACCCGCTTCCAACTCCCGCTGCACAGTGCGGAGGGAGACCCCTTCGACTCGTACGACTCCTATCTCGCGACCCTCGGCGCCCGCACCCGGCGTACGATCCGCCAATACCTGCGGCGCGCGGCGGACGCGGGTGTCACGACCGCCGTCGAAGCACCCCGCCCCGACTTCCTGCGCACGGTCGGCGACCTCACCCGCCGTACGGCGGCCAAGTACGGCAGCGCCGGAATGTATCCCGAGAGCGCCTTCAGCGACTTCGTCATGGCCCTGGGCGACAACGCCCGTGTGGTCCGCGTCGACCGCGGTGACCTGACGCTGGCGGCCGCGGTCGTCCTCCTGGACGACGAGCGCCTGCACATGTGGGCAGGCGGCGCCAGTCACGCCACCCTCGACGGCTTCAGCCCCAACTACCTTCTGTGGGCCACGGAAATCCGCACGGCCATCGAGTGGCGCAAGCGCTGGGTGGAGGGCGGCCGCAGCAACGAGCCCATGAAGACCCGCCACGGCATGAAACCCCTACGCCTGTACGCCTGCGTCACCCCGTCCGGGGCCTGACCGGTGGCCGTGCCAGGCTCACGGTCCGCGCCACACGTTGGCGAAGGCCGCGTTCTCGATGGTCCGCCGCTGGCGTACCGCCTCCAGCTCCATCACCGCGTCGTGGACGGAGGCCACCACAATCGTCACGGCCTCGTCGTCGAGGCCGGTCTCGTCGTCGGATTGTTCGTCGTCGATGCCCAGGACCGCGACGAGGGCGGTCAGGACGGGTTCCTTCTCGTCCCAGCGGTCGGCCGCACGGCGGCGCGCGAGCGTATCGACCGGTTCCAGGCTTTCCGAGCCGAAGGACAACCGGCTGCTTCGGTGCGGCTTCAGCTCACCGCTCTCCTCCAGTGCGGCCTGGTATGCGGCCGAGAGGTCTCGGCCCCGGCGCCACAGCCAGTCCTCGATCCGCTCGTACGGTGCCTGCCGAGTGAGACCTGCCGCAGCCTCACCCAGGAATCGATCGTCCACCGGCGGCGGTCCACCTGGCACGATGGTGTCTCCGTCCACGGACACCGCCCCCGCATTGATGAGATCGATCAGCTCGGCTCCCGCGAGCGCGAGGGACAGGTCACCCTGCCCCACGGGATGCTTCAGGTCCAGGGCGATGATGAACAGATCCTTCGCCGTGGTCATGAACGGCTCCCCTCGGAGACATCGACAACGGTGCGTCCCCACCGACAACGCCCGGTCGTCGGCGACCTCCTCGCGACTACACGGTGTGCAGGGGTTCCTTGAAGGATTTGCGGAACACCGGAGCGGCGAAGGGAATGATCGAGGACTTCATCTTCGACGCGAACGAGTCGGGGTGTCGTTCCAGTCTGACGTCGACGCGGGTGCCGTCATCCGTGGGAGTCATCTGGAACTGCCAGCCCCCCGAGCCGAAGGGCACCGAGTCCCGCGTGGTGACCGTGACCATGTTCGCCGAGGGGTCCCATTCGTAGCGTGCGCGCTCCCACGACTTGTCGTTCCCCTCGGTCACCTCCGCCCAGGTATCGCCCCGCTCGTGGACCTGGAAGTGCTCGGCATCGATGGAGGGCCACTCCTCGACACGGGAGGGGCTGAAGTTCGTCAGCACGCCCATCACCTCCTCTGGGCTCATCGAGGAGTTCACATGGAAGTGGAGGGATGGCATGACCTGCTCCCTGGTTCGAGATGACCCTTGTCTGTCGGCCGGTACGCACCTCGCGGGTGCCTGGCTCGCTTCGCCGACGCTGGTTCGCAGACCCGGCCCTGCTGAGGCCATGGATGGGCCTGCTGGGCAGGCTCACTGACCGGGACGCTCACCTTTCAGAATGCACCTGCGCCCAGCTCCGCGCACCAGCAGGTTCCTGGCCCGCACGCGGGTGATCCTGTCCAGGACCAGAGGTGTTGTCGCGGACCGTGTCCGGGACCGGACGTGGTGTCGCGGGGTGAAGAGAGGTGCGCATCGCCGCAAGGGAAATGATCACCGCGACGGGCCGCGCATCCTGTCGGGAAGGCGGAAACCGGCATCGGTGCCGGACGGTCACCGATCCAGCCCCACCGATCCAGTCCCAGGCCGGCTGTCACAGGACTTCGGCCCCGTCGATTCTGCGTCGATCGAAGATGAGCCGCACCGCCGCGGAACCTTCCCCGACCGCGGCGGCGACTCGTTTCACGCTTCCACTTCGCGCGTCACCGACGCAGAACACCCCGGGCACGCTGGTTTCGAAGGGCAGCGGCATGCGATGGCCCGCCTGGAGGGCGACGTCCTGCCCGGTCAACAGGAAGCCGTCGGGATCCATCGCCGGCCGCTCGTCGAGCCATTCCGTGCACGGCGTGGCACCGATGAACACGAAGACGGCGCTGACCGTCAGGGCGAAGCGGCGCCCGCTCGCCCGGTCCACCACATCAAGCCCTGTCACCTCGGAGTCGGCGGAAATGCCGACCACCTCCGTGTGTACCCGCACATGGACCTTCGGGTCGGCGGCGATCGCGTCGATCAGGTAGCGGGACATCGAACGATCAAGGTCGTCCCCGCGGATCACGAGGTACACCGGATCAGACGTCCGGGCCAGGAACAATGCCGCCTGACCTGCCGAATTCGCGCCGCCGATCACTGCGACAGGTCGCCCGCGCGAGTACGTCGCCTCGACAACCGTAGCGGTGTAGTAGACGCCGTTGCTCTCCCAGGCTTCGATGCCGGGCACGGCCAGGCGCCGGTGGTTGGCACCGGTGGCGATGATGACGTCGCGAGCGCTGAATGTCCGGCCGTCGTCGCAGGTGACGGTGTGGATACCGTCCTGGCTGGTGAAGGCTGCCGCGCGGGCGTTCCGATGAAGCCGCACTCCGAACTTTGCCGCCTGGATCGTCCCCCGGGCCGCCAATTCGGCACCGGGCAGACCAGCCGGGAATCCTAGGTAGTTCTCAATTCTCGATGACGTGGCGGCTTGACCGCCGAATGCGTCCGCGTCGATGAGGGCGGTCGTCAGTCCTTCGGACGCGCCGTACACCGCGGCCGCCAGACCGCCTGGGCCGCCACCGACGACGAGCAGGTCGCACATCTCCTGATCGTCGACTGCGAGCGGCGACTCTCCGAACTCCGCAGCGATGTCGGCCGGCTGAGGATTGCGCATCAACGGCCGGCCGGGGATGACGATGACGGGAAGGTCTGTCCGGGGTACCCCGAGCCTTCGCAACAGCAGCTCGGCCTCTGGCCGATCCTCCAGGTCCAGCCACTCCACGGCCGTCCTGCTGAGTGAGAACGAATGCAGCAGGACTCGGCATCGTTCGTCGTAGCGGGAACCGACGAGTGTGATGCCCGCACCCCTTCTCAAAAGGTTCGACCGGCGTACGAGGAACGTCCGAAGGATGAGCTCGCTCAGATCACTGTCTTGCGCGACGATCGTCCGGATCTGCTCCAGCGGCACCCTCAGCAGTCGGCCCGGGCTCTTCATGACGCCGGAAAAGCGTGAGCGCTCGCCCGTCAGCATGCCTATCTCACCCAGGAACTCCGCGTGGCCGTATGACGCGACGAGCCGCTCTTCCGGCTGACCTGGCCGATCGATGACCTCCGCGGTTCCCTCCAGAACGACGAAGAAGTCGTAGGACGGGTCACCTGCCGAAAAGAGAACCTCGCCGACGGGTGCCGGATACTCTGATCCGAGAGCCGCCAGCCTCTTGAGCTGGTCCCCGGACAGCCGCGACACCGGAGCCCGCTCCACGTTTTCCCCCCGCGCAGGCTTGTCCATGGGGTGCCTTCTTCCGCCTGGGCGGGAACAACGTGGCCGTCAGGAGAGTGCTGCTTCGGCGGAGACGCGGTCACGTCGGCAGTTCGGTCCCGGCCTGCTCACGCGCCATGTACTCGGCGTACCAGTCCGGCCAGTTCGGGTCCTCCGCACCGATGCGTGCCTCATGCACGCCGTGCGCGGCCGCGGCGCGGCGCATCGCGCTCGCCAGGTCCTCCGCGGAGGCGAACGTCGTGGCCGCGGGGTCGAGGCGTCCCGGGAGCCGAGTGGTGATCTCCTGCAGGAGCCAGCCGTTGCCGTCCGGGTCACTGAAGGACAGGAACGAGCCGTAGCTCGTGCGCTGCGGATCCGGCCCGGGTACCCGGGCATCCGTTCCGGCGTGGTGGAAGACGCCGCCGGCGTCGTGGAACACCTCGCTCGGCTCGGCGCCGAGCCGTTTCAGCTCATCGTATGCAGCGTTGATGTCCTCCACGATCAGGTACAGGCCCTGAGCCGAACCCGGCGCCTGGGACGTGACCGAGGAGCCGAAGATGACCGACGCCGGCGAGCCCGGCGGCGTCACCTGCACCACCCGGAAAGTCTCGTCCGTGGCGACGTCCGCGTCCAGCCTCCAGCCCAATCGCGTGTAAAAGCTCTTGGCCCGGTCGATGTCGGACACTGGCACCACCACGATTTCGAATTTCATATCCATGGGCATTCCTCTGCTTCTCGTACTAGATGCCGACATGACGAGACTCGCACGGCCGGACGCCGGCCGCGCCCGGGGATCCGGTAGACCGTGGCCCGGTCCACGTCGGGCCCGGTAGCCGGCTCACGGTCTCTGGCCGACGGCACCGATGCCGAGGCGGCTGAGCAGCCAGAAAGCGATCGCGGTGCCGGTGCCGTAGGCGACGTGCGCGCCGAAATCCCAGGCCACGCTATGGGCGTCGTACTGCCAGATCGGCTTGTAGAGCCCCGCGATCGGCAAGGCGACGTAGTCACCGGCGAACACCATGGCGCCGAAAGGCACGCCATACACGGGGGAGGGTCTGGGCAGTGATCCGGCCAGGATGCCGTAGGCCGCGCCGGCCGCTGATCCGTAGGCCCAGTGAGCGACGGTGCTCGTGAGCCAGGCGGAATCATCAGGAAGCCGACGCTGAGTGAAGCCCTCGATCACCCGCTTTGCCACCTGCCCGGGGTCAGGGGCCTTATCCCAGCTCTCGACCGGGGCGAATTCCCAGGCGAGCGGGCTGTCCGTCCCGCCTGCGCGACGGTACTTCAGGTAATGGACGGCATCCAGGCACACCGTTCCCACCGCCCCGGCCAGCAGGCCGGCCGTCACCGCCTCGAGGGGAGTCGGCGGAATCCTTTGGGAGCGCATGACGCCATCTCCTCATCGCTCGGGCCAGGAAGGAAGGTCGATGTCCTTCAGCGCCTGACTGCGGTTGGGAGGCATTGATCCCCCATCGAGTATCCGGCGGCCGGGACGCGCGCGCACGAGGAGAACGTCCGCGGGCGGCCTCCTCCAGGACGGGGCTCGACGCGCGTGATCGCCCCGGACCTGTTGCGCTGGTATCAGGCCCTTGCATACGTCCATCGGAGGGACCCATGAACAGCTACCGAGTCGCGCAGGTGACCGCCCCGGGGGGCGCCTTCGAAATCGCCGAGCGAGAGGTGCCACAGCCCGGCCCCGGACACGTCAGAATCGCCGTGGAGGCGTGCGGTGTCTGCCACAGCGACGCCAGTTTCGTCGAGGGTCGTCTACCCGGTGTCTCGTTCCCGGAGGTGCCCGGACACGAGATCGCCGGGCGGATCGAGGAACTGGGCGACGGCGTGCACGAGCGGGGGTGGCAGGTGGGCGACCGCGTGGCGGTCGGCTGGTTCGGCGGTAGCTGCGGCCACTGCACACGCTGCCGTCAAGGCGACTTCATCGTCTGCGAAAACCTGAAAGTCCCGGGCTGGACCTACGACGGAGGCTTCGCGGACAAGATGATCGCGCCCGCCGACGCGCTCGCCGGAATCCCTGACGATCTCGCGGCAACCGACGCGGGGCCCATGGCATGTGCCGGTGTGACCACGTTCAACGGATTGCGACGTAGCCCCGCTGAGTCCGGAGACCTGGTCGCCGTCCTCGGCCTGGGCGGCCTCGGTCACTTCGGAGTCCAGTACGCGTTCGCCATGGGTTTCGAGACCGTAGCGATCGCCCGCGGCGCTGAGAAGGCGGAGTTCGCCAAGAGGCTGGGCGCCCACCACTACATCGACAGCACGTCGGACGTTCCGGTCGCGGAGGCGCTGCAGGCCCTCGGCGGTGCGAGGACCGTTCTGGCCACCGCCGGAAACGCCCAGGCGATCAGTGCGACCGCGGAAGGCCTGACACCGCGAGGTGAGCTGGTGATCATCGGAGCGGATCCCTCAGCCATGAGCATCACCCCCGCCCAATTGCTTTTCAGCGGCCGTGTCGTCCGCGGCCATCCGTCCGGTACCTCGCAGGACGTGGAGGACACCCTGGCCTTCAGTGTCCTGCATGGCATTCGGCCGATGACTGAGACCGTACCGCTGGACCACGCCGACGAGGCCTTCCAGAAGATGCTCTCCGGAGCCGCCCGCTTCCGGATGGTGCTCACACCCGGCTGACTCCGGCCGACCGTCGATGGGTGCGGAGGCCGAGCAGCGGGCGATCTCGCCGGGAGTTGGACAGGGCCCAACGGGTCAACCGACCGGGCGGTCCAGTGGGTTCGCCCGGACGCGCTCGGCGAAGCCGCCCCGGACCGACACGGCCGGTGAGCTCTGCGGCTTGCGGGCGGCCTGGTCGCGGAAGCAGGCCAGGAACTCCTCCGAGAGTCCCGCGCGCGGGTACCGGGCCAGCACGTCCGCCTGGAATCCGGCGGCGAAATCGTCGAGATGCCGCCCCGAGATGTCCACGCCGGTGGCCCGCTCCAGCAGATGGCCCTCCGGGTCCTCCCGCACGTCCACCGTGTCCCACATGTGCCGGACGATGACCTCCGACAGGCGCCGCCGGCGCTCCGCAGGCCACCCGGCACCCGCCGCGAACACCCAGGCCACGTGCCCGCCGGCCACGTCGAAGTCGACCGTGTGACTGTCGAACTCAGGGACCAGGCCGATGTCGTGGAGCAGCGCGGACACGTAGAGCAGCTCGGCGTCGTGCTCGATGCCTTGCTGCGCGGCATACGCCGAGGCCCACATATAGGACCGCACCGAGTGGTTGAGCAGTGCGGGGGAGCAGTACGCGGTGGCGACTTCGAGGGCGGCGGCGCACGCGGCCGTGTCGGGGGCGGGCGGCACGGTCAGGTCTCCGTGGGGGCTGTCATCAGTCATGCCGCCGAGTATGCCTCCCTCTCCTGTCCCGGACGCTCCCATTCCGCTGTCGGGACGGCCGCTCCGCGATGGGCCAGGTCCGCGCGGGGATGAGTCGTGGTCCGTGGCGCGGTCGGCTTTCGTAGCTGCGTACCATTACGCAAGAACTTGCGTTGCTTGCGTTCGCTTGCAGTGTTGCTTCGCCTGGCGCGACGAGCCTCATGTATTGCTCCAAGTGTCGGTCCGGCGGGGGTGCTCGGTCGGTCCCAGGCGTTGAGACGCGGGTGTTGATGGTGAAACTTGTGGTGTCCTGGTAGTAGACGTGCTCGCACTGCTCTGCAATATTGCGATGAAACAATGCAAGAAGCTGCGCGTACGCATTCTCTCTTGGGAACGTCGTGCGCGCGTGCAGCCGCCTCTTGCCGTTCGTCATAACGCGCCACCGCTCTGCCCAGGAACGAGCCGACCCCGCCGCCCCTCCGGCGCGCGAACCTCCGCAGGGAGTGAACCCCGCATGACTCCACACAAACCGAGATCCTGGAGACGCCGCGCAGCGACCGCCGCGCTGGCTTCCACCGTCATGGTTCTGGGCCTGCCCGCCGTCGGTGCCCACGCCGCCGGCGGTCCCAACGCCGCAGCGGACGCCGCCACCAAGGCCGGCAGCGCCCGCACCGCACACGCGGCCGTCAATGTCACCGACGGCGACGCCGACACGTATTGGCAGGCCGGAAAGAAGTCGGCCCAGTGGGTGCAGACCGACCTCGGGCGGACCAAGCGCGTCCGCCAGGTCGTGCTGCGCCTGCCCGAGCACTGGCAGACCCGTAAACAGACGCTGGCACTTCAGGGCAGCGCCGACGGAAAGAGCTTCGCCACGCTCAAGTCGTCGGCGCAGTACGTCTTCAGCCCCGGCAACGACAACACGGTGAAGGTCTCCTTCCCCGCGACCTTGGCCCGGTACGTACGGGCCGACTTCAGCGGCAACTCGGTGGCACCCACGGCCCAGCTCGCCGAGATGCAGGTCCTCACGGCCGCCGCGTCGACCCCCAACCTCGCGCAGGGCAAGCCCTTCACCGAGAGCGGGCACGCCGACGTGTACCCCGCCGCCAACGCGGGTGACGGCAACCGGAACACGTACTGGGAGAGCACGAACAACGCCTTCCCGCAGTGGCTCCAGGTCGACCTCGGTTCATCGGTCAAGGTGAACCAGGTGACGCTGCGGCTGCCCAGCGGCTGGCCGAGCCGCAGCCAGACCCTGAAGGTCCAGGGCTCCACCGACAACCAGAACTTCACCGATCTGACGGCCTCGAAGGCGTACACGTTCGACAGCTCCAACGACCAGTCGAGCACCATCGCCCTCGACACGACCACCACGCGCTACGTGCGCGTGCTGGTCACCGCCAACACCGGCTGGGCCGCAGGGCAGTTGTCCGAGCTGGAGGTCTACGGACCCGCCACCGGCGACACCCAGGCGCCGACCGCGCCGTCGAACCTGGCGCTCACCGAGCCGGCCACCGGCCAGATCAAGCTGACCTGGAACGCGGCGAGCGACGACACGGCCGTCACCGGGTACGACGTCTACGCCAACGGCCAACTACGGGCGACCGTCGCCGGGAACGTCCTGACCTACACCGACACCCAGCCGGCCGGTACCGACATCACGTACTTCGTACGGGCCAAGGACGCCGCGGGCAACGTCTCCGCCAACAGCAACAGCGTGACGCGGCAGGGATCGAGCGGGGACACCCAGGCACCGACGGCTCCCGGCAACCTCGCCTACACGCAGTCCGGCAACGACGTGAAGCTCTCCTGGCAGGCGTCGAGCGACAACGTCAAGGTCACCGGCTACGACGTCTACGCGGGCGGCCAGCTCGTCACGTCCGTGGCAGGCGACGTCACGACGTACACCGACACCCCCTCGGCGCCGGCCACCGTCACCTACTACGTGAAGGCGAAGGACGCCGCCGGGAACGTGTCGGCGGCGAGCAACAGCGTGACCCGGAGCGGCTCGACCGGCTCCGGATCCAACCTCGCCGAGGGCAAGCCCATCGAGGCCTCCTCCTCCACCTTCACCTACGTCGCCGCCAACGCCAACGACGGCCAGATCGCCACGTATTGGGAGAGCGGAGGCGGGGCCTACCCGGCCACCCTGACCACCAAGCTGGGGGCCAACGCCGATCTCGGCCAGGTCGTCGTCAAGCTCAACCCCGACGCCGCCTGGGCGACCCGCACCCAGAACATCCAGGTGCTCGGCCGTGACCAGGACGCGACGGCCTTCACCAGCCTCGTCGCGGCGAAGGACTACACGTTCAACCCGTCGAGCGGGAACACCGTGACCATCCCGGTCACCGGGGCTGCGGCCGACATCCAGCTCAAGTTCACGGCCAACTCCGGTGCCCCGGGCGGACAGGTCGCCGAGTTCCAGGTGATCGGCACCCCGGCCGCCAACCCCGACCTCAAGGTCACCGGCATCACCAACACGCCCGCGGCGCCCGTCGAGTCGGACGCCATCAGCCTGACGGCGACCGTCACCAACAGCGGGACCAAGGCGTCCAAGGCCACCGACCTCAACTTCACCCTCGGCGGCACCAAGGTCGCCACGGCCGACGTCGCGGCCCTCGCGGCCGGTGAGACCAGGACGGTCACCGCGAGCATCGGGGCCCGGGACGCGGGCAGTTACCCGGTCGGCGCCGAGGTGGACCCGTCGAACAAGGTGATCGAGCAGAACGAGGCGAACAACACCTTCACCCGCTCCGACGCACTGGTCGTCAAGCCCGTCTCCAGCTCCGACCTCCTGGCCGCACCGGTCTCGTGGACGCCCTCCAGCGCTTCGGCGGGCGACGAGGTCAAGTTCACCGTCGCGATCAAGAACCAGGGCACGGTGGCCTCCGCCTCCGGCACCCACGGCGTGACGCTGACGGTCCAGGACTCCACCGGCGCCACGGTCAAGACGCTCAGCGGCTCCTACAGCGGTGCCATCGCCACGGGCCAGACGACCGCTCCGGTCAACCTCGGCTCGTGGACGGCCGTCAACGGCAAGTACACCGTCAAAACCGTCATCGCCGACGACGCGAACGAACTGCCGGTCAAGCGGACCAACAACACCACCACGCAGGCCCTGTTCGTCGGCCGCGGCGCCGACATGCCGTACGACATGTACGAGGCGGAGGACGGCACCCTCGGTGGCGGTGCCAAGGTCGTCGGACCGAACCGGACCGTCGGTGATGTCGCCGGCGAGGCGAGCGGCCGCAAGGCGGTGACCCTCAACGGGACCGGACAGTACGTCGAATGGACCACCCGCGCGGCCACCAACACCCTGGTGACCCGCTTCTCGATCCCGGACGGCACCGACTCGACGCTCGACGTCTATGTTGACGGCCAGTTCCTCAAGGCGATCGACCTCACCTCGAAGTACGCCTGGCTGTACGGCAGTGAGACCGCGCCCGGCAACTCGCCCGGCTCCGGGGCCCCTCGGCACATCTACGACGAGGCGAGCCTGCAGCTCGGCAGGACCGTCCAGGCCGGCTCCAAGATCCGGCTCCAGAAGGACGCGGCCAACTCCTCCACGTACGCCATCGACTTCGTCAACACCGAGCAGGCGACGGCGGTCGCCAACCCGGACCCGGCCGCGTACGCGGTCCCGACCGGATTCACCCACCAGGACGTGCAGAACGCCCTGGACAAGGTCCGCATGGACACCACCGGCAAACTCGTCGGTGTCTACCTGCCCGCCGGTGACTACGACACCTCCAGCAAGATCCAGGTCTACGGCAAGGCGGTCAAGGTCGTCGGAGCGGGCCCGTGGTTCACCCGCTTCCACGCACCCTCCTCGCAGGAGAACACGGACATCGGCTTCCGCGCCGACTCGACGGCCAACGGCTCGACGTTCACCGGCTTCACCTACCTCGGCAACTACACCTCCCGCATCGACGGCCCGGGCAAGGTGTTCGACTTCTCCAACGTCGCGAACATCACCATCGACAACATCTGGGTCGAGCACATGGTGTGCCTCTACTGGGGCGCGAACACCGACAGCATGACCATCAAGAACTCCCGCATCCGTGACACGTTCGCCGACGGCATCAACATGACGAACGGCTCCACGGACAACCACGTCGTCAACAACGACGCGCGTGCCACCGGCGACGACAGCTTCGCCCTCTTCTCGGCGATCGACGCCGGAGGCGCCGACGAGAAGAACAACCTCTACGAGAACCTGACATCGACGCTCACCTGGAGAGCGGCCGGCATCGCCGTCTACGGCGGCTACAACAACACCTTCCGCAACCTCCGGGTGGCCGACACCCTGGTCTACTCCGGGATCACCATCTCCTCGCTGGACTTCGGCTACCCGATGAACGGCTTCGGGACCGAGCCCACGACCATCGAGAACGTGTCCCTGGAGAGGACGGGCGGCCACTTCTGGGGCTCGCAGGTCTTCCCCGCCATCTGGGCGTTCTCCGCCTCGAAGGTCTTCCAGGGCATCCGGGTCAACGACGTCGACATCGACGACTCCACCTACGGAGGCGTGATGTTCCAGACCAACTACGTCGGTGGGCAGGCGCAGTTCCCGGTGAAGGACACCATCTTCACGGACATCTCCATCACCAACTCCAAGAAGAGCGGGGACGCCTTCGACGCCAAGTCCGGATTCGGCATCTGGGCCAACGAGTTGCCCGAGCCCGGTCAGGGACCCGCCGTCGGCGAGGCCACCTTCCGCAACCTGCGGATGAGCGGCAACGCCCAGGACATCCGCAACACGACCAGCACCTTCAAGATCAATATCGAGTAGGAGCCGGCCGGCACTGAACGGCACGGGGCCGCCCTCACCGAGGGCGGCCCCGTGGTGCGTTCACGAGGCGGAGCCGGGCTGCCGGTGGGAAACGGGCTTGCCGGTGAACGCGTCGAGGAGGATGCGGTCGCCGACGGGGTGGCGCAGCTTCACCTTCACCTTCTCGACGCGCAGTTCGGATGTGCACGGCCCGTCGGAGGTGCCCCGGACCGAGGCCGAGAGCACCACACTGCCCCCGGTCTCGAGCACGTCGACGGCCGGGCCGTCGTCGCATGCTCCGTGCTCGGCGCGCAGGGTGAGCGTCCTGCCGTCCCGTGCGATCGTGTCCAGCCCGGCGAGCGGTCCCAGCTCGGCCGTCTGCTCCCGTACGGCCCCGATCGGGGAGCGGGGGAGTTCCGAGGGGGTGACCGCGACGCGTTTGAGCGGAGTGTCGTAGCCCTTGACGGTGAAGAGCCAGGCGGGCGCCGTCGCCGTCCCCCGGCTGGTCGGCACCGTCATCTCGCCGAGCCGGGCACCGGTCACGGTGAGGGCCGGGCCGGAGTTCCGGCCGCGGCCGAGCTTGTCGTAGGCCGCCCGTGCCGAGGTGAGGGGGAGGGTGAGCGAGTCGCCGTCGCGCCACCGGATCTTCGCCTGCTTCACGGGTGCGTCGGGAAGGGAGGCGCGCAGTTCGAAGTTCTGGGTGGTGTACGCGCGTTTGTCGGCGTCGTTGTGAAAGGCCCCCTCGGGCAGTTGAACGGCGTCGCCGAGCGGGTAGTAGCCGTGCCGCCACACGCGCGCCGCCTCGGAGCCCTCCCAGGCGGCGGCGACGCGGCGGGCGCGGTCGTGGGGGTCCTGGCCACCGGCACGGCCGCCGGCGGGTGCCCTGTCGTCGCCGCATCCGACGGCCGCGGCGGCGACCAGGCCGAGGGCGACGAGCAGTTTGACGGACCTCATGATGCCCCCAAGAGGAAAACGCGGAGTGGAGCCGAATCCGGCGCCAGACCTGTGACGCCGGGGCGGTGCCGGACGTTCGGCCCGAGCGCGGGCGCGCTCCTTCGTTCCGCGGGGGCATGGACGGCGGTCCCCCATCCGCACGCCGTCTGAGAGCGCCGGGGGACAGAGTACGTGCTGGAGCCGTCGGTTTCCTCGTTCACCCCCCTTGGTTGGTAACAACTGTTACCATGCCGGTATGGCGAAGACACAGCTGGGCGCGCGCGTGGACGAGGAAGTCGCGGACCTCGCGAAGAAGCGGGCCGCCGACCTGGGGCTCAGCATCGGGGACTATCTCGCCCGGCTGGTGCAGGACGACACCAGTGGCCTGCGCGCCCGTGCGGTGGACGCGGCCGCCCGCTTCCTGACCGAGCACCAGAGCGTCTTCGACGAGGCCGAGCAGGCCCAGCAGACGGCTAGGGGAGCGCACGCGGCCTGATGGATCTGCACATCGACGTTCCCTGGATCCTGCAGGTCGCCGAGGCCGCCGGAGCCGACGATCCGGCGCCGGACGACTACGGCGTACCCGCCTCGGCGGTCGCCCGCCACCGCGCCGAACTGTTCGAGCAGCCTGTCTACGACGGCGCCTACGCCAAAGCCGCCGCCCTGGTGCACACCCTGGGCCGCTGCCGCTGGCTGGAGCGCTCCAACCTCGCCGTCGCCGCGGCCAGCGGTGTCATGTACCTCGAAGCCGCCGGGATCGGGGTCAAGCCCGTACGCGCGGACGCCGTCGCCCTCAGGGACCTGCTCCTCGACCCCGCCTGCACCGCCGGGAAGATCGCCGCTCTCCTGCGGACCTGGCCCACCGGCGTATGAGCCGTCCGCCGAACCTCCATGCCATCGTTGTCGGATCATCACGTGCAGCCGGGCAACTGACTCCCCGGCCGGCGGGTCTTGCAGGGTGAACAAGGAACCGCATCCGCGCGCCTGTGAACCCGCCCTGTTCGACGCTCCTGAGAAGGCCGCCGTCCCCGTGACACCTGCTGACCGGGAGGCCTGACGGGTGGTGGGCGCACGCGTGCGCGCACCACATGGAGGACGCCGATGAAGGCACACCGAACCACACACGCCCGGGGCCTGGTGCTGACCATCGCGATCGGCCTGTCCATGACGGCGTGCACGAGTGCCGACCCCGGTGAACCAGAGCGCGGCGCCGACAGCGAGGTGTACGGCGCCTCTCCGGCCGGTTGGTGTGGGAACGGCACGCCGAGTGCCTCATCCGGTGCCGGCGAGCCCCGCCGGGGAACGCTCCATGACGACTTCAACGGTGACGGCTACTCCGATGTCGCCTTCCCTGTTCCGAACGGCGACCTCGGCCGAGGGAAAGCCCGTCGAAAGCCCGGCTATGTGGCCGTCGTGTACGGCTCGTCCCACGGCCTGCGGATCTCGTCCAAGCAGGTCTTCGACCAGGACAAGCCCGGCGTGCCGGGGGTCGGCGAACCGGGTGACCACTACGGCAGTTCCGTGACCACCGCGGACCTCGACCAGGACGGGTACGCGGACCTGATCGTCGGGTCCCGCGAGAACGCTTTCGACGAAGCGTACGGAAGCGGCGGGTACGAAGACGGGCGACTCCGCCGGTATCACTGGCAGGGATCCCTCTCGGTCATCTGGGGAGGCCGGCACGAGCTGACCGGCTCGGTCACGCTGCCCAGTCGCGCCACCTCCCACGACGGGGTCGGCTCGCTCATCGTGGCGGGGGACTTCGACGGCGACGGCGCGCCGGATGTGGCGACACAGGTCCGGGGTGGCGACCTGCGCGTCCTGTCCGGGCCGTTCGGGCGTGACGGCACGCCGGCCGGCGGCGTGCACGACGTGAAGGGCCCGCGCAAGGCGGAGATGAGGGACCTGGCCACGGGGGACATGAACGGTGACGGCATCACCGACCTGGTCTCCGTGGGCGCGACGGAGAACGGGAGCGCGAGCCGAGGCAACGTCCTCTACTGGAAGGGCACCCATGGCGGCCTCACCGCCGGCGCTGCCCTGGGCGGGATCCACGGTCCTCAGGATGCCGGTAGAGCGGTGGCCGTCGGGGATGTCAACGGTGACGGCTACGCCGACGTCGTCACCAACGCGTTCTTCCAGTTCGTCTCCGTCGACGGCGGAGGCAGCGGGGTGGTGGAGGAGGAGTACGCCAGGAAGCACCGTCTGCCGCGCCTCAAGAGTGGCGCGGTCATTTATCTGCCGGGCGGCAGGAGCGGCCCCGACGTCGAGAAGACGACGATGCTCAACCAGGACAGCCCTGGCATACCCGGCGTCGCCCATGAGGATTCGGGAGCCGACGAGGAGGGCGGGACCGAGTACTTCGGCACCGGTGTCTCGGTGGGCGACATCGACGGTGACGGGTACGCGGACGTATCCGTCGGGACACCTGCGAAGGACGTCGGCGGTGCGGACGGCGCGGGCAGTGTCCTCACGATGCGGGGAACCGCGCACGGCCTGACCGGAGAGGGCGCGCAGCTCCTCACCCAGGACACCAGGGGCGTGCCCGGCGTCGCTCAGAGCGCCGACGCGTTCGGGGCGGCGACCAAGATCGTCGACATCGACGGCGACGGCCGTGCCGAAGTGCTCGCCGGAGGTGAGGTCGCCCCGGACGGCACCCCGCACGGCGCTCGCGGCTCGGTCTGGGTGTTTCCGGCGACGGCGTGCGGGGTCACCTCGAATGGCTCGATCGTCATCGGGCCCAGCACCCTGCGTGCCCCCAAGCAGTTCAACTCCGCACTGGGCGCGGACTTCAACTCCTGACCGCGGGATCAGTCATGATGGCCGCCTTGCCACGTACGACCGTCCACGACCGGGACACCAACGCCGTGATCAACGTGAAGACGGTCGCCGGACCGGCGGATCGGCCTGCGGAGCGCCGGTAAGGCCCAGGAGCGATCCCGGCACAGCTCGAAGAATCAGGAAGCCATGGAATCCCGGCCGGCTGTCGTGCCGTGTAGCAGCACGACAGCCGGTCGAGGTCGAGGCGGCCGGAATCCTCGCCCTTCAGGGCGAGGAGCATGTCAAAGCGACATCTCGTACGCCCCGGACAGCGCCTCCACGCGCTCCCAGATCTCGGCCGAACGTGCCTCGTTCACGACGGGGCGTCGGATCGCGCCCAGTGCCCAGGCCTGCTGCCGCTCGGTCGCGGAGTCCTTGCCGTGCAGTTCGACGCAGTGGCCGGAGAAGTCGCGGACGAGCACGGAGAACAGCTCGTCGAGCACCGACTCGTCCAGGTCCGTCAGACGCGCCTGCTCCAGGATGAGCTGTCCGTGCACCACCAGGGCGAACAACTGGCCTACGGAGAGGAGGAAGTCGAGGTCGCGGCTCTGCGCCTCGTCGGGGGCCATGGTGGTGACGAACTCGCACAGCGCGTCGGCCTGTTCGCGGAAGCGGGCGACGTTCGGGACCTCGGCGTAGGCGTCGTAGGCGGCGCGCCAGTCGTGGAAGCGAACGGAACCCAGGCCACGCGCCGGTCCCTGCCGGAAGAGGAAGTCGTCGTCGGCCGCGTCCAGACGGGTCGGCACGGCGGGCACGTCGATCGGGTCCAGCAGGTGGTTGCGCATGAACTTGAGGATCAGCGCGAGGTTGACGTGGACGGTGCCCTCGAGCTTGGGCAGGCCCCGGATCTCGACGGCGGCCTGGGAGAAGTAGTTGTCCTTCTCGAAGCCCTTGGCGGCGATCACGTCCCACATCAGGTCGATGACCTTCTCGCCCTCCGTGGTCACCTTCATCTTCGTCATCGGGTTGAAGAGAAGGTAGCGGCGGTCCTCAGGACCCGCCGTACGGAAGTAGTCGACGGCGCGGTCGCTGAACTGCTTCATGCCGACGAGTCGGACGTACGCCTCGGTCAACTCCCGGCGGACATGCGGGAACGCGGTGACAGGGCGGCCGTAGAGGACGCGGTTCTGCGCGTGGGTGACGGCCTCGTACATCGCGTGCTCGCAGATGCCGATCGAGGCGGTGCAGAGGTTGAACTTGCCGACGTTGACCGTGTTGAGGGCCGCGTCGAAGGCGGCACGGCCGGTGTGCAGGACATCCTCGGGGGCGACCGGGTAGTCCTCCAGGCGGAACTCGCTGACGAACTTGGAGGAGTCGACGACGTTCTTCACCAGGTGGTACGCCGGGTGGCGGCTGTCGGCGGCGAAGAAGACGTATCCGTCCGGGCCGTCGACGTCGGTGCGCCGGCCGAACACGGAGACGAGACCGGCGGCGTTGCCGTTGCCGATGTAGTACTTGGAGCCGCTTGCCCGGAAGCCGCCGTCGGCCTGGGGCTCCAGCAGCATGTCGGTGGAGTAGATGTCGGCGCCGTGGGCCTTCTCGGACAGACCGAAGGCGAACACCTCGCCCTGGGACAGGAGGTCCGCGGCACGCGCGCGAGCCGTGGCGTTCTCGCTCTGCCAGACCGGGCCGAGACCGAGGATGGTCACCTGCCAGGCGTACCAGTAGTCGAGACCGTAGAACCCGAGGATCTCGTTCAGGGCGGCGATCCGGGCGGTGTCCCAGCGCTGGTCCTCGTCCGTGGCGGCGGAGGCCGGGGTCAGGAAGGTGGCGAACAGCCGTTCCTTGGCGGCGAAGGCGAGGAAGTCACCGAGCCAGGCGCGGGTGCGGTAGTCCTCGATGATCCGGCGCTTGCCGCGCTCCTCGAACCAGTCGACGGTGGCGCGCAGCAGCCTGCGCGTCTCGGGGTCGAAGTGCGCCGGGTCGTAGGTGTTCGGGTTGAACAGCAAGGGAGTGGTGGTCACAGAGGTTCGCCTTCCGGGGGATGGGGGGTTGGAGATTGCATGACGGGGAGACGGAGGAAGCGGGGGTGGGTCAGGCCGACTGCCGCGCAGGGGCGTCCTGCGGGTCGCATCCGCCCGTCGGTTCGGCCGTCGTGCCGAGCGTGTGGAGCGTGGCGAGCACGTCGTCGAGCCAGGCGATCGTCATCCGCTCGTACGCGATGCCACCGCGGAGCACGACGTGCTGGAGTTCCTGACCGGCGTCGAGCGGGGCGGGCGCGTCCGGACCGGTGAAGTCGCGCAGCTCTCCGGCGAGATAGCGCGCGAGCCGGTCGCTGTGGATCCGGTGGTGCCGCTCGACCTCGTCGACGAGCGCCGCCGGGTCGTCGAAGGCGGCGCCGCGGATCTTCACCGCCAGTTCGTGGCGGATGCTCTCCGGTTCGATCGGCTCGTGCAGCCACTGCGAGAGGGTGGCACGCCCGGGGCCGGCGACCGAGTACACCTTCTTGTCCGGTCGCCCCCGCTGCGGCACGTCCCGGACGGCGAGCACGCCCTCGCTCTCCATGCGCTTGAGCACGCGATAGATCTGCTGGTGCGTCGCGGTCCAGAAATACCCGATGGACCGCTCGAAGCGTCGGGCCAGTTCGTAGCCGGACCCCGGCTTTTCCAGCAGGGAGACGAGGATCGCGTGTTCGAGCGCCATACCGCACAGCTTTCTATGCAACTCGTTGCATAGACAAGCGCCGCGGCCCGGGTGAGACACGGCTCACCCGGGCCGCAGCGCACCGCATGGTGCCTCGCGAGGCGATCATGGCGACGTTGGTGGCCTGAGGCAGGGAATTGGCCGGTATTCACCGGCGCTGTCGCGGATGCCGTGCGCGCTCGTCCGGGATCGTAGGGAGCGCACAGCGCACAGCGCACAGCGCACAGCGGACAGACAACAAGACAGACAGTCGGACGCGGCACGGGGGTCGGGTCGATGAATGTCCACGCACGTGTCCATCCAGCGCACCCGGCCCTGCGCGGCCTGGTCATGGGCGGCTATCACCTGGGTTCCGAACTGCTCGAACCGGGGGAGGTCATCGCGGTGCCCGCAGGCCTGAGCGTGTCGCTCAACGTCAACATCGGAGCGGCCCCGCCCGGCTTCCCCTCCGCGTACGCCGTCGGACCCGGGCACTTGTACCGATACGGGGCCCGGGAATCCGTCTCGCCGACGAGAGTCGACTGGGTCGGCCTGCGGCTTACCCCCCTGGGGGCGTACGTGCTGCTCGGCGGGCTGCTCGGCGAGCTGGGCAAGGGGATCGTGGACCTCGGCGACCTGTTCGGAACGGCCGGACAGCTGCTCGCCGACCGATTCCGTGGCGCCGACACGCCCGCCGCCCACCTCGCGGCACTCGACGGCTTCCTGCTGCGCCGGGCCCAAGCCGGATCACGGCCGAGCCCCGAGGTCGTCAGGGCCTGGCACCGGCTGGCGCGTTCCGCGGGCCGTGCCCCGGTCGCCGGCCTGGCGGCGGAAGCAGGGTGGAGCCGCGATCACTTCGGCCGGGTGTTCCACCGGCAGGTGGGGATGGCTCCCAAGTCCGCCGGCCGGCTGATCCGCCTCGGACGTCTGCTGCGGTACGCCGAACCGGGCCGTTCGCACTGGCCGGAGCTCGCGGCGGAGTACGGGTTCTGCGACCAGCCGCACCTCAACCGCGACATGCGCGAGTTCATGGGGGTGTCCCCGGCGACGTACTTCTCCCGGCTGCGACCGTGCGGCTGCCTCGGCCCCGCCGGACCTGAGCAGTGCGGATCGGATACGTCCAAGACAACGATACGGTCCCGTCCCTAGCGTCCAGTGCCATGAAACTCCGACGCCTCACCAGACCCCTGCGCCGGGGCGCGGTCGCGGTCACCGCACTGCTCACCGCCGCCTTCTACGCCGGCTTCCCGTCCGCGCTGGCCCGCGCGGACGACACCCCTGTGGAAGCCCTCAACCAGATCGCGAACGTCGCGCGCAGCCAGTTGTCGGTTTCCGTCAACAACGGCGGGCCCGGCACGGTGTGCAGCCCCGGATACCTGACGAGCTGCAGCGGCCGGGGCGGCCGGGGCGAGTACTGGTGTGCCGACTTCGCCCGCTGGGTGTGGGCCTACGCCGGATTTCGCACCGACGGGCTGACCCCGGCTGCCGCCAGTTTCAAGCAGATGGCCAGCGCGTACGGCGGCGAACACGCCACTCCACAGCTCGGCGACGCCGTGCTGTTCCACGACACGGCCGGCAGCCAGAAGGGCGTCGTGCACCACGTCGCCATCGTCGTCCGTGTCTCGGCGATCACCGGTGAGGTGAGCTTCGTGAGCGGTGACGTCGGCGGAGAGGAGAACACCCGCGGCCCTGAAGGCGACGAGCAGGCTCACTACGCCCATACCGCCAAAGTGCGCGAGGACACCCTCGACTGGACGCGTGGCACCCACTTCGGCGGTTCCGAGGCGATCGACGGCTATGTCAGTCCGGTGCTGAACGGCCGGCCGCTTCAGGGCAGCGGTGGCGGCAGCACGGGCGGCAGCGGCGGCACCAGCAACTACAAGAGCTGGGTGAGGACGTACTCCTCCGCTCCCGGGCGCGACCACGGCGGCACGCTGAACGCGGGGCGGAACTACGTCTTCTGCCGTGTCTGGGGTGCTCAGGTCGGTTCCGGCAGCGCGTTCAACCACTGGTGGCTGTACACGGACATGGATACCGGAGGCCGCGACTTCGTCTCGGCCTACTACCTGAGCGGCCAGGGCAACGACGTGGCCAACGACGAGAACGGCGCACCGCTCCCGGACTGTGACGGCGAGACCAGCGGCACCGGACGCAGTGGAGGCAGGTACTGGGTGCGCACTTTCAGCAGCGCGCCCGGCCGTGACACGGGCGGCACGTTGAACGCCGGGCGGAACTATGTCTTCTGTCGGGTGTGGGGTGCTCAGGTGGGTTCGGGTGGTGCGTTCAATCACTGGTGGCTGTACACGGATCTGGATACGGGCGGTCGGGACTATGTCTCGGCCTACTACCTGAGCGGCCAGGGCAACGACGTCGCGAACGACGAGAGCGGAGCACCCGTCCCGGACTGCAACTCCGGTGACGACGGCGGCGGCCGGTCCTGGGTGACGACGTTCGCCTCCGCTCCCGGGCGCGACCACGGCGGCGCGCTGTACGCGGGGCGGAACTATGTCTTGTGCCGGGTGTGGGGTGCTCAGGTGGGTTCGGGTAGTGCGTTCAATCACTGGTGGTTGTACACCGATTTGGATACGGGCGGCCGGGACTATGTCTCCGCCTACTACCTGAGCGGCCAAGGCAACGACGTCGCCAACGACGAGAACGGAGCTCCCATCCGGGACTGCTGACGCACCGTTCGTGAATTCGTGTGCCGGCCCGGAGGCCGCGAACCGGTCAGAACCACGGAGTGAAAGGGCCCGTGGTTCTGATCCAGCGGCCCAGCAACCTGATGATCTGCAGCACGGTCAGCGGCCACACGACCGCGAAGCTCCAGAGGAGGGCGGCGTCCGAGGTGCGGATGCCGATCACCGCGAGCGCCACCGAGCACATGAGCAGCAGTGCGACGGTGATGGGGAGTCGGCGCCCGCCGGACGGGCGGCGCGGAGGCGGCTCGTGGTCGTGCCGCAACCCCTCCTCGATCTCCGCCAGTGCGACACGTTCGCGCGCTGTGAGACGGACACCGTCGGCGCGATCCCTTTCATCCACGGCGACGCACCTCCTGAGGGTTCTTCCACGGCGGCCGGTGGGCGCGAGCCTCCGGCGGCGCCGGGGCGGCGGGTCACGTCACACGAGGGCCATCCTGCGGTTCCTCGTCCGGTTCGTCCGGCAGGTGCACGTCACCGACGGCGACGTTCACCTCGACGACCTCCAGGCCGGTCATGCGCTCGACGGCGGTGACCACGGCGACACGCATGTCCGCGATCACGTCCGTGATGGGGTACCCGTATTCGACGACGACGTCGAGATCCACCGCGGTCTGCCGTTCGCCGACCTCGACGCTCACACCGCGGGTCTGACCGGGGCGCCCGGCGGGCACCCGGTCGCGGACGGACCCGAGGGCCCGGGTCATGCCGGTGCCGAGGCCGTGGATGCCGGGCACATCGCGTGCGGACGCCGCCGCGATCTTGGCCACCACGCCGTCGGCGATGGTGGTCCGTCCCTTGCCGCCCGGATCACCGGTGCCGGAGCGCCGGGTGCCCGTGGCCCCGCCCGTTTCGTTCCTGGTGGTCGCGGAGCGAGTGGTCAGGTCCGTCATCAGGACCTCCTCGGTCTTCCGTGCGGACACCTCGCGTGACACTCAAGGGGGGACGGCCCTCGTCCCTCAGCCATCGTCACACGAATGGCCCAATTCGTGCGATCCGGGGCGGATGGCGCACCGTCCGAACCGGGGGCGTCGTCACACCGCTCGCGCCGCGTAGGCCCGTACGTCCGCGTCCGAGTCCGTTGTCGCCGTGGCCAGGGCCGCGCGGGCGTCCTCGGTGGCGCGGTGGTGGGTCAGCGCGAGTACGGCCGCCTTGCGTACGTCGGCGTTCGGGTCGACGAGCGCCTTGGCCAGGGCGGGGACGGCCGTGCCGGGGTCCGCGGCCGACAGGGCCGTGGCGGAACCGGCCCGGACCTGCCAGGCCGTGTCGGACAGTGCCGCCACGGCCTGGGCGTCCAGGGGTGCCGGGCAGCCGATGGCGGCCAGCGCCGCGTAGGCGGCCGCGCGCACCAGGGCGTCCGGATCGGCGATGAGCTCGGCCAGCACCGAGCGGGCCCGGACCGGCCCGGATCCCGCCGGGGCCGTGTCGCCGAGCCGACCGGTGACCGCGGTGCCCAGCGCCCTGGCGATCGTGACGCGGACCTCGCGGGACGGGTCCCCGGCCGCACGGGCGACCTCTTCGGTGGCGTCGACCGACACGAGCGCCCGCACGGCCTCGATGCGGACGGCGATGCTGGAGTCGGACAGGGACCCGCTGAACAGTTCGGCGTCACCGAGGCGAAGGGCGCGCAGGACGTCGAGTGCCGCGGCGCGTACGACGGGGTCGTCCGCCGAGAGGGCGAAGGCGAGTCCCTCGCGCAGGGCGTCTTCGGCCGGCAGTGTCTCCACGAGTTCGCGCAGTGAGCCCGCCGCGGCCTCGCGCACGCCCGCGTCGGCGTCGACGAGCGCGGCGGCGAGGGCCGGTCCGGTGCCGGGCGGCACGGTCTCCGTCAGCACGGTGACGGCGGTCCTGCGGACGACGGGGTCGGGGTCGGTCAAGTAGGGCACGACAGCAGCGAGTTCGGGCTCCTCCTCCGCGAGCGAGAGGAGTTGGAGCAGGCGAGGCGTGGCAGGTGTCTCGGTGGCGCCACCGTGGGGGAGGGCCGTGCCCGTCGGTGTGGTCCCGGGTCCCATCGCCACCGGCGCCGCTTCCCGGGTCCCGGCTGTCGCCACCTGCTCCGGGTGGACCTCACCGAGGTGACGGGAAGGACCGCCGACCGGACGGAAACCGTCGACCGGTACCGCGTACGGAGCCACCGGGCGGGCCGTGAACTCCATCCTCCCGGATGGGGACTTGTACAGGTCCAGGTGGTGGAACCAGGACGTGTCGTCGCGCCGAGGGTGGTCGAGGCGGTCGTGGTAGAGGCCCCAGCGGGACTCCGTACGGGCCAGGGACGCCCGCGCCGCCATCTCCGCGCAGTCGCGGATGAAGGTGACCTCGGCGCAGCGCATCAGCTCGTGCGGGGTGCGGGCGCCCATCGCGGCGATGTCGGCCCGCATCCGCTCGAACGCCTCCAGTGCCAGGGACAGCCGGGCACCGGACTTCGGCGGGGCCACGTAGTCGTTCACGAAGCGGCGCAGTTTGTACTCGACCTGCGGCTGCGGGGGGCCGTCCGGGTTGCGCAGGGGGCGGTAGACCAGTTCGTGGGCCTCGCGCAGTTGTCCGGACGGCAACTCGCCTTCGTACGCGGTGTACTGGGCGGCGTCCGCGCCCGCCAGGTCGCCGAAGACGAACGCGCCGATCATGTAGTTGTGCGGTACGCAGGCCAGGTCGCCGGCGGCGTACAGGCGCGGGACGGTCGTACGGGCGTGGTCGTCCACCCGTACCCCCGAGGCCGAATGACCGCCGCACAGACCGATTTCGGAGATGTGCATCTCCACGTCGTGCGTACGGTAGTCGTGGCCGCGGCCGGAGTGGAACGTGCCCCGCGTCGGGCGCTCGGTCGAGTGCAGGATGGTCTCCAGGGCGGCGACCGACTCCTCCGGGAGGTGGCTCAGTTTCAGGTACACCGGGCCGCGGTCGGACGCCACCTCGGCGGCGAACTCGGCCATCATCTGCCCGGACCAGTAGTCGGAGTCGACGAATCGCTCTCCGTGCCGGTTGACCTGGTAGCCGCCGAAGGGATTGGCCACGTAGGCGCAGGCCGGACCGTTGTAGTCCTTGATCAGCGGGTTGATCTGGAAGCATTCGATACCGGTGAGTTCGGCGCCCGCGTGATACGCCATGGCGTAGCCGTCGCCCGCGTTGGTCGGGTTCTCGTACGTCCCGTACAGGTACCCGGAGGCGGGCAGACCGAGGCGGCCGCAGGCGCCGGTCGCCAGGATCACAGCGCCCGCGCGGACGGTGACGAACCGCCCCGTTCGGGTGTTGAACCCGGCCGCCCCCACGGCCTTCCCGCCCGCTGTCAGCACGCGCACCGGCATCACCCGGTTCTCGATGCGGATCCGTTCCCGCATCTCTCGCCGCCGCAACTGCCGGTACAGGACCTTCTTGACGTCCTTGCCCTCCGGCATCGGCAGTACGTAGGAGCCGGAGCGGTGCACCTGGCGGACCGCGTACTCGCCGTGTTCGTCCTTCTCGAACTTCACCCCGTACGACTCCAGGCGCCGCACCATCGCGAAGCCGCGGGTGGCGGTCTGGCGGACGGTGGACTGGTCGACGATGCCGTCGTTGGCGCGGGTGATCTCGGCGACATAGTCGTCGGGCTCCGCGCGACCCGGGACGACCGCGTTGTTGACGCC
Source organism: Streptomyces sp. NPDC005070 (assembly GCF_053600395.1). Taxonomy (NCBI): domain Bacteria; kingdom Bacillati; phylum Actinomycetota; class Actinomycetes; order Kitasatosporales; family Streptomycetaceae; genus Streptomyces; species Streptomyces sp. NPDC005070. The sequence continues at coordinate 167,299 of NZ_JBSFZS010000001.1, forward strand.
GTCCATGCCCATCGCGAGCGCGCCGGAATGGCGGACGTGGGCCTTCTCCAACAGCAGGACGTCCGCGCCGTGTTCGGCGGCCGTCAGCGCCGCCATCGTGCCGGCGGTCCCGCCCCCGATGACGAGGACGTCGCAGCTCAGCTCCTCGGCTTCGCCGAGGGCGGGGATCTCCAGGAGGGTGTTCACGGAGGTGGTCACCGAAGGGCCTTTCAGGTACCGAGCGAGGAGAGGACTTCGCGGCGCAGCGCCACGCGCGCCGGGTCGTCGTGCGCGGCGCGGTCGCGGGGGCGCGGCACGTCGTGCAGCGCGGCGAGCCGGCCGGAGCCGAGCAGTGCCACCCGGTCACCGAGGAACAGGGCCTCGTCGACGTCATGGGTCACGAACACGACGGTCGCGCCCGTCCCCCGCAACACCTCGACCAGCAGATCCTGCATGCCGGCGCGGGTCTGGGCGTCGAGAGCGCCGAACGGTTCGTCCATGAGGACGGCGCGCGGCGCCGGCGCCAGGGCGCGGGCCAGTTGAGCGCGCTGCCGCTGGCCGCCGGACACACGGTGGGGCAACTGCCCCGACTGCTCGGCGAGTCCGACCCGGGTGAGCCAGGAATCGGCCTGGGCGCGGCGTTCGGCACGCGGCAACCCCTGTATGGCGAGGGGCAGTTCGACGTTCGCGCGAAGGGTCCGCCAGGGCAGCAGGGCGTCCTCCTGGAAGATCAGGGCGCGGTCGGCGGACGGGCCCGTCAGGCGGTCCCCGTCCTGGGTGACCTCTTCGGTGAGGGGAGACAGCAGTCCGGCGAGCGTGCGCAGCAGCGTCGACTTGCCGCAGCCGGAGGGGCCGACGACGGTGAGGATCCCGCCGGGGGCGACGTCGAGGTTCACCCCGTGCAGCACGGGCGCGCCCGGGCGGCCGAGGGCGGCGTCGCGCAGGGCGATGGCCGCTCCGGTGCGCGACCGGGAACGGACGTCAGACGAGCTGGTCATGGGGCACGTCCTTCTCGGTCCTGGGCACAGCCCGTACGGGGACGGTGGCGCCGCGTGTCTGCCGCGGCACCCGCGCGCCGGGCACGTACGACGTACGAGGCAGCCAGCGGGTCAGGCGACGGCCCAGGACCTCCACGGCCGTCGAGGTGATCCAGCCGAGGACACCGATCGTGACCATCCCCACGAACACACCGGGGTAGTTGACGATCGTGTAGTCCTGCCAGGTGCGATAGCCGACGCCGTACTGGCCGGAGATCATCTCGGCGGAGATGACACAGATCCACGAGACGCCGAGGCCGACCGACAGGCCGCCGAAGACGCCGGGCAGCGCGCCCGGCAGGACGACCGAGCCGAGGACACGCAGACGTCCGGCGCCCATGGTGCGCACCGCCTCCTCCCACACCGGGGTCAGCGCGCGCACGGCGTGCCGGGTCGACACGAGCACCGGGAAGAAGGCGGCCGTGAAGGTGATGAAGACGATGCCCTGCTCGTTGGAGGGGAACAGGAGGATCGCCACGGGGACCAGGGCGATGGCCGGGATGGGCCGGACGACTTCGAGCAGCGGGCCGAGCAGGTCCTCGGCGAGGCGGGAGCGGGCCACGAGCACGCCCGTGGCCACGCCCAGGACGGCGGCGAGCAGGAAGCCGGAGAGGATGCGGGTGAGGCTGTCGGTGAGGTCCGTCCAGTAGTCCGGGCCGGACAGACGGTCGGCGAAGCTGCGCGCCACGTCGGCGACGGTGGGGAACTGCGAGAAGCGCAGCCACAGGTCGACGTCGAGGCCGGTCAGCAACTGCCACACCCCGAGGGCGCCCGCCAGTGAGCCGAGCCGCAGGGCGAACCGGCCCGCCCGGCGCGGATATCGGGGCGCGAAGCGGGCCGCGGCTTGTCGTGGGGCGCGGCTCATGACGCCCGCCGCAGTGCGTCGGCGTACGTGACGACCCGGGCGCCCGTGTGCCCGGCGACGTACGCCTTCGCGGTCGCCGGTGCGACGAAGGGGAGCAGCCGGCCGCCGTCGGTCACCCACACCGCCTTGTCGGCGAACCACAGAGTGCCGGTGGTGGCGTCCGGCACGTAGGCGGCGCGGATCGCGGCCTTGTGCCCGGCGACATAACTGAGCAGTTGCGCGGGGGACTTGAAGGTACGGGTCTGCCGGGCGCCCTTGGGCCACACCTCGCCGGCGGCCGCCGCGGGCCTGGTGGCCAGGTGCTCGGCGTAGGCGGCTCCGAGGGCCTTCCTGACGTACCGGTCGTCGACGAAGGCGTCGACGTCCACGTCGCCGGTGAGCTTCGCGGCCTTGAGGATCGTCACGTCCTGCTTCAGGGCGGAGACGAGCCGCGGTTTGATCGCCGGGTCGAAGGTGGAGATGCCGTGGGCGCCGTTGTAGAGGTAGACGACCTCGGCGGGCAGCCCGGTGGCCTCGGCGACCTTCTCGGCGGCGTTGACGGGGTGGGCGTCGAGATAGTCCGTGGCCTCCGCCTGGGCCCTGAGGAAGGCTTCCAGGACGGCGGGCCGCTTCTGGGCGAAGTCCTCGCGGGCGGTGACACCGTGGAAGGTCGGCAGGTCGAGCTCGGCGCCGTCGTACAAGGCCTTCGCCTTGCCCTGGTAGGTGAGCAGGCCCGGCCAGGCGACGAACTGGGACAGTGCGTCGGCGCTGCCCGCGGAGAGGGCCGAAGCCCCCACGGCGGGCTGCTGGTTGAGCTTCTGGATGCCCTTGTCGGGATCGATGCCGGCGCGTTGAAGGGCCCGTATGAGTGTGCCGTCGGCGGCCGAGCCGATGCTCGTCGAGACCTTCTTGCCCTTGAGGCCCGCGAGCGAGCCGATCGTGGAGTCGGGAGCGGTGACGATGGTGTTGAGGCCGCCGCGGAGGTTGTAGCCGGTGACCGATACGAGGCGCGTGGGGCGGTTGAGTTGCCTGCCCCGGGCCGCGTTGATGAGGAGGGGGAAGTCGCCCATCGAACCGATGTCGATCTTGCCCGCGGTCATCTGGGCGGTGATGGGGGCGCCGGTGGCGTAGTCCTGCCAGTCGACCTTGTAGGTGTGGCCGTCGTGGAGGGCGTCGAGTTCCTTCTCGAATGCGCCGAGGGAGCGCAGGAGGGTGCCTGCCGTGACGGTGTTGATGGTCTTGGACTGGTAGCCGACCGTGACCGTGACGGTGGAGCCGTCCCCTCCCGCCGTGGCGGTGCCGCCGCACGCCGTCAGGGGGAGGAGTAGGAGGAGAGTGGCGGCAACTGCGGTGCGTTTCATGGAAGTTCGATACCTTTCGAGACCTGTCACCGGAGCAGGTAGGGCATGTTGACCGTGACGGCTCCGGTGGGACAGCGGGCCGCGCACGGGCCGCAGTACCAGCACTCGTCGACGTGCATGTACGCCTTGCCGTTGCTCTCGTCGATGGCGAGGGAGTCCAGGGGGCACATGTCCACGCAGAGCGTGCAGCCGTCGATGCACTTCGACTGGTCGATGGTCACGGGCACGTCGGCCCGCTGGGGTGCCAAGGGCATGGCTGTCTCCGGAAAGGTCGTGCGGAGGAAGGTGGTTGTGTCAGTGGGAGCGGTGCAGGAGGCCGCTCATGGTGATGCGATCGCCGCGGAACCGGATGAACTCCAGGTCGACCGGACGGCCGTCGGCGAGGTGCGTGAGCCGTTCCAGCATGAGGACGGCCGTGCCGCGCGGGGCTTCGAGCACGGCGGCGGAGTGCGCGTCCGCGGTGACCGCCTCCAGGGTGATCTCGGCGTGACCCAGGGGCCGGCCGGTGATGGTTTCCAGGAGGCGGAAGACGTCGGTGTTCTCCAGATCGGCGCCGAGCAGGGCGGTGCCGATGTCGAGGGGGATGTAGGTGAGGTCGAGGGAGAGCGGGAGGCCGGCCAGGCGCCGCAGCCGTTCGATGTAGAGGACGTCGGTGCCGGGCGGGACCTGGAGGCGGTCGGCGACCGGGGCCGGTGCCGGGGCGGGGCCCGCCGTACGGACCTCGTTGGTGACCCGCCCGTGCTCATGGAGGGTTTCGGCGAGGCCCATCAGGCGGTCGAGGCCGTGGGGGTACTTCCGGGCGACGACCACGGTGCCGACGCCCGGCTGACGTTCGACGAGGCCTTCGGCGCGCAGCAGGTCGAGGGCCTGGCGGACCGTGTTGCGGGAGGCGCGGTAGTCGCCGGCGAGGATCGACTCGTGAGGCAACGTGTCCGTGGGGAAGCCGCCGGTGAGGAGCTGGTGGCGGAGCAGATCGGCGAGCTGCCGGGCCCGGTCGGCGCGCAGCCGGCGCCGCGCGCGGTGGGCGGCGACGGTGGTCGCGCCCTGGCCGGCGTGGTCTCGGATGCGGTCGGTGGGAGGCACGGATCGAACCCTACCGATCCACTGGGGAAAGCCGTGTTGCCGGAATGTTGCGCCACTTGAGGAGAGGCCGGATGTGTGGCTGACCTGCGGTTATCGGCACACCGGGGTCAGATGTGCCAGTGACCGGTCGGCCGTGGGGAAGCCCCCGTGCGTCGACTGCGCCCACCCGAGCGAGCGATGGGAGCGATGCCGGCGCTGAGCGTCAGGGGTTGGTCCAGGCTGCCGGCGTCTCGGTCAGCGCGCAGACCTCGGCGGGCAGTTGGGCCGACGCGACGTCGGCGAGCGAGACGCCTTCGAGGATCTCGCGCACGTTGGACCGCAGCGCGATCCACAGGGGGAGCAGCGACTGGGCGGGACCGGTGTAGGAGAGATCCGGGGGGCGGACCCCGCGCACCGAGACGAGGGGCCCGTCCACGGCGCGAATGACGTCGGCGATGGTGATGGCCCCGGCGGGCCTGGCCAGGCGGTAGCCGCCGTTGCCGCCGCGCTGACTGAGCACGAGACCACCGCGGCGCATGTCGTTCAGGATGCCTTCGAGGAACTTGTGCGGAATGTCCTGCGCCTCGGCGATCGCCTCGGCCTTCAACGGCCCCTCGTCCCGCGACGCGGCGAGTTGCAGCGCGGCCCGTACCGCGTAGTCCGCCCTGGCTGAAATCCGCATGTGCGCATTATCCCGTACGACTCGGTTCGGTTTCACGCTCTCTCGTTCAGACGGGCAGGACGAAGGGAGGGTGCGCGCCGTTGAGGAAGTAGTCCCCGACGTCACGGAGACGGTGACCGACCGGCTCGTACAGCGTGTGGGTGCGCGCGTTGCGCCAGAAGCGGTCGAATCCCAGCCGCGTGGACGCCGAGCGAGCGCCGATGACGTCGAGGGCGCGCGTGGTGGACTCCTGCGCGGCCCTGGACGCGGCGGCTTCGGCCATGGCCACGAGGACGGAGATCTCCGCGTACTCGTCGTAGTTCAGGTCTTCGCCGCGTGCCAGTCCGACGGCTACGGCCTGCACCGCCTGCTCGGCGAGTGCCGCGGCGGAGCGGGTGAGAACGGTGAGTTCCCCGTGCAGGGTCAGCGTCCGCGGGTCCGGGGCGGAGCCGGCCGGCCAGGCGGGATGCCGGAGCCGGTGCCCCGCCCTGCTGTACTCGCGCACTTCGGTGAGCACGCCCTCGGCGATGCCGAGGAGAAGCTGGACGGAGAGAAGGTGTCCGACCGGCGAGGTGAAGGCGGTCGGCGGCGACAGGACGTCCTCGTCCGCGGACAGGGATCCGAGCACGTTGGCGGCGGCGACGGGCACGGCGTGGAAGTCCACGCTGCCGCCGGCCGCGAGCCGCTGCCCGAAGGCGTCCGAGTCGCCCTCGATCCGTACGCCGGGATGGGCGGGATCGACGAATACGGCGAAGGGCTCGCCGGTGTCGGTCCGCTCGCCTCGTACGGCCAGGCGGTCGGCGACCAGGACCCCTGTGGCGTAGCTCTGCCGGCCGTCCAGGACGAAGCCCCCGCCCTTCCTGGCCAGCCTCAGCGAGGGTTCCTGGCGGGCGAAGCCACCACCCCAGAGGTGGGGCTTCTTGGTGGAGCGCTGCACGGCCTCGGTGGCGCGGGCGGAGTCGGCGAAGGACAGCGCGCTCCACGACAAGAAGTAGTGACAGCCCAGCAGTTGACCGATCGCGCCGTCGGCGGCGGAGATCTCCCGGACGACGCCGTAGGCCGTCGTCCAGTCCGCGCCGCCTCCCCCGGCGTCGGCCGGGACCAGCAGCGTCAGCAGTCCCGCCTCGCGCAGCCGGGATACCTCGTCGAAGGGGGTCTTGCCCGCCTGCTCCCTGGCCACCGCGTCCGTTGCCAGGTCATCGGCCGTCTCGCGGGCCGCGCGCAGCCAGTGCGCGAGGTCGGGTCCGGTGCGGTCGGATGCGGAGTCGGCTCCGGACGGTGCGGTGGCAACGGCCATGGTGATGGTTTCCTCACATTCGGCGGCCAGGCGCCGTGTCGGGAGTCTTCCGCCGGCCGGGGCACGCAGGCGTGGCCCATGCGCCGGACGGTGGCGATGCGGTGCCCGCCGGGTGCCGCCCGGCTCTGGGCGGGAGGTATCGCGGGATCACCGGGGAGCGAGAGACGGTTCGGCGGCACGCGCAACGGGTGCCGGGCGTCCTACGCGGCGCGACAGATGGCGCTGGCGACGCGACCGAAGTCGACGTGTCGACGGCGAACCAGTCGCTGCTGCGTGGGGGGCATGTACATCATCCTGCGCATCCGTTGGACGTGCGGTCAATGGTTTCCTAGTAAATCGATAGGAAATAAGCGGGAGCGGTCCCACGGGCGGCGGTACGGCCCGATGGGTACCGGCCAAGGCCGGTCGGCCGGCATACGGGCCGTAGTTGACGGGACGCCAGATGTACTGCTCAATGAGTCGCATGAACGCGGAGCATCGCCTGGTCACCCGCGACCACATCGACTTCGGTCGGGTGTGGTCCGCCGCCTGTTGCGCCTGACGCGGCAACGGGCCGTCCGAACGGCCCGTCCCTCCCTAGGTGACCTCTCCCGGGCGGGGTTCTCCCTTTGCGGCATCGCGGTCAGCGTGTGCTGAACACCCCCTGAATTCGAATTCGTTGGTCTTCGTCTTCGTCTTCGTCTTCGTGTTCGGGCCGGGCTGCGCGACCTGTCACGCGCTCTCGTCGCCCGACGCGACCCGAGCCCGAATCCGGGCACACCCACAGGACCTCAGAAAGGCCATTTCCCATGCCCGTGGAGTTCCTTGGCATCGCCGCCACCCATGACGGCTCCGAGACCACCCCGCGCTCCGGCGCCGCCTTCGACAAGGAGTACACGCTCCGGCTCGCGCGGGCGCACGAGGACAACGGCTGGGACCGGGTGCTGTTCGCCTACGGTTCCGGATCGCCGGATCCCGCCCCGGCCGCCGCCTACATCGCCAGCAGGCTGGACCGACTCCAGATCCTGCTCGCCCACCGGCCCAACGTCTCGTACCCGACCTTCGCCGCGAAGACCTTCGCCACCCTCGACCAGATCAGCGAGGGCCGGCTCACCGTGCACTTCATCACCGGCGGCAACGACCGTGAACAGGGTCGCGAGGGCGACACCCTCACCAAGGACGAACGCTACGCCCGCACGCGGGAGTACATCCGGATCGTCAAGAAGATCTGGACCACCCACGAGCCCTTCGACCACGAAGGCGAGCGCTACCGTTTCCACGACTTCGTGAGCGACGTCTTTCCGGTCCAGCAGCCACGCCCCGCCGTGTCGTTCGGCGGCTCCTCGCCCGCCGCGTACGCCGCCGGAGGCGCCGAAGCCGACATCTATTGCCTGTGGGGCGAGCCCCTGGAGAAGACCGCCGAGCAGATCGAGGCGGTGAAAGCCGCGGCGAAGGCGGCGGGCCGTACCGAAGTGCCGCGCATCCAGGTCGCGTTCCGACCGATCATCGCCCCGACCGAGGAACTGGCCTGGGAGAAGGCCCACCGCACCGTCGGCGCGATCAAGGCCCGCAGGGAGAAGGGCGAGCCGCTCACCAGACGGCACAGTGTTGGCGGCCGGCCCCAGAACACCGGCTCGCAACGGCTGATCGCCATCGCCGAGGCGGGGGAGCGGTACGACCGCGCCCTGTGGACCCCCACCGCCGCCGCGACCGGAGGCGCGGGCAACTCCAACGCCCTGGTCGGAACCCCGGAGACGGTCGCCCGGGCACTGCTGGACTACTACGACCTGGGCGTCGACATCCTCTCCGCCCGCGGCTACGACCTGCTGGACGACGCGATCGACTTCGGCCGGTACGTGATCCCGATCGTCCGGGAAGAGGTCGCGAAGCGCGACGCCGAGCGGGCGACGCTCGGCACCCGGAACGCCGTGGCGGCACAGGGCTGACGCCCGTCGCACAGCGGCCCTCGACTCGCGCGCGAGTCGAGGGCCGGGGTGGGGAGTGGACACATGTGGTGAAGACTGACATAAAAAAAAAAAGAGTTTTTGGTCTTGT